>CABSEO010000334.1 GCA_902476665.1 uncultured Emergencia sp. | reverse complement strand
ACCCTATCTGGGCACTTTTCAGCAGCCGGGAAGCAAAGAATACAGGCTTGTGCATGAGGTGCTTCAGGAGTTTGATATTCTTCATCTGGCAGAAAAACCATACACGGAACTTAGTGGAGGAGAACGGCAAATGGTTTCTATCGCCAGAGCAGTAGTGCAGGAGCCGCAACTGATTATGCTGGATGAACCTGCAAACCATCTGGATTACGGAAATCAGCTGCGAATGCTTAAACAGATAAAAAAACTAACCAATAAAGGATTTGGCGTAATCATTACAAGTCACATGCCGGATCATGTGCTGCTGCTGGACGGAAACGTAGGGATTCTTAACAGAGACGGTACTTTGATCTCAGGAAAGACCGAAGAACTTGTGACAGAAGAGGCCATGAAAGAGTTGTATCAAATTGACGTACATTTAGTTTATGAACAGTGTCTGAACCGAATGGTCTGTATATCAGGTAGACATGAAGAAGAAATGGGGTGAATGTAGATGAGAAGAATTGCTTTTTATGGAAAAGGTGGTATCGGAAAGTCAACCATTGCTGCAAACTTTTCTGCTCTTATGGCAAAGAAAGGAAATAGAGTATTACATATTGGATGCGATCCTAAAATGGACTCTTCCAGATTATTAATCGGAGATAATATTCCTTCAGTGCTGGAAGTTCTACAGCAAAAGAGTACAGTACGCAGAGAAGATATTCTTTTTTCCGGCTGCTTTGATATCTCTTGTGTAGAAAGTGGGGGGCCTTCGGCAGGGCAGGGATGTGCAGGTCTGGGTATCACCATTACTATGGAACATCTTGCTGAATTGGGAATATTGGAGGAATCCTGGGACTATATTGTGTATGACGTTCTGGGAGATGTAGTGTGTGGAGGTTTTTCTGCGCCCATGCGAAAGAGGCTAGTTGACACGGTATATGTTGTGACATCCGCAAATTTTATGGCATTGTATGCAGCAAATAATATTCTTGAAGGCATAAAAACTTTTCAAATTAATGGTGCGGCATTGGGTGGCCTGATCCACAATCACTATAGCGGCTTATGGGATGCGACTATACTGAACGAGTTTTCAGAGCTGGTGAAATGTCCGGTTGTAGGAGTTATTGAAGAAAGTAAGGAATTGAAGGTCGCAGACTTTTGCAGAAAAACTTTAGCAGAAACTCAGCCAGATAGCAAAGCTTTTGCACAGTTTGTTCATTTGGCCGAAAGAATTGAAAATGGGGAGCACTTCTTGCCCCAACCAGTAAAAAAAGAAGAATTGGAACTTTTTCGAAAGCGAATTCATTTAAAGTCGGAGGTGAAGAAATGACTTGTGCCATACAGAGTCTGGATCTCTCAGGCTTGGAAGAAAGTGTGGCTGCACCAATTCTTGAAACAGAAGGCATAGCTTTAGTAGCAGCCGGTTCTCTCATATGTCTGCGAAGTTTGTATCTGGAAGCGCAGCGTAAAGGCGCACTGAAAAGATTTTATCCTTGTATGATGACTGAAAATGACTATGTCTTGGGCAATAGCGAGAAAATCAAAGCTATGCTGGAGATGGCAGCTGCAGCCGAGGATATCAGAGGAATAGTTTTTTATGTTTCCTGTCTGGAAGTGATTTCGGGGATGGATTTAGAAGAAGTGCTCAGAAAAGCGGACAATCCGAAAGGTAAACCTGTTAGAATTCTGCAGCGTGGTCCCATGGTAAAGCGAAGGAAGAAGCCAAGAGAAGAAAGGGATAGTATCCTGAAAGAGCTTTTATCATATCCCACTATCTCCGATAATGGGAGCAGTGAGGAAATGTCACCAACAGGCGGGGAAATTATGCCTGTTATGGCTCCGGATATTGCTGCTGTTTTTTCTATGCTGCAAACCTTTCCTGTTGATCAGCTGTTAATAACTCCGGGAGGGTGTGGCCGTTGCCTGGATCTGTCAACAGAGATTCATAAGAGCCATGGTATGTATCGGACTTCATTTAATGACCTGGATGTTTGTTCCGGTTTTTCTTCACATTTACAACAGCTTCTGAATGAGAATTTTCCTTTAGAAAAAATGCTTTGCTGCCTGTTTGGGTCTGTAACAAAGATGAGCGGCATAGAACAGACATTGTTTTTACGACACAATCAAAGGGAGATCTTTTATACAGATGGTTTCCATTATGGCGTAAAAGCGGCGGCAGAAGCTTTAAAGATAATGGGAGAACGATTTGCAGAGAAACACCGTCTGCAGCCGGGTGGTCATACAATTCTTATTCTTGGACATTACCCTCTTGGCACTGCCTGCCGGCAATATTATACAAGAGCAGTAGAGCAGATAAAAAAACAAGGGTTTGATTGCGTACATCTGTTTCAGTTATGGGAGCTTGATACGCTCCCTGAGATTTGTTCCCTTTGGCCGTGGAATCTGGAAGGCAGCTGTTTGGCTGAAACATGGTGTCAGAAATGGCATATTCCGATATATCAGGAACTGCACCCAGTATCAGAGGAAGTATTTCCCGAGATAAAAAAAGGTGCAAAAATGCTGATTATGACAGAGGCACTATTGGGGAGCAGATTGAAGAAGTACTATGAAAAACAGGGTATATCAGTAGAATTGGGTTTGTATGCACCCGACATGAAAACCAAAGAATTTTACGAAACTTTTTTAAAGGAGGAGATATTTTATTTTTCAGAACTGCATGAACTTGAGAGACTGATAGGGGATAAAGATGTTGTATTGGCAGATCGTGTATTTTCCGAGTACGTTTGTGATAAACGATGCGTTTTTTTTGAAATTACTTATCCTATGATTGGCGGAAGTCTACTATAAAAGGAAGATATTTTTCGTTATCAGAATACTCTATATATAAAATTAAAATCAGATTTTAATAAAATATAATTTGTTATAATAT
>CABSEO010000333.1 GCA_902476665.1 uncultured Emergencia sp. | reverse complement strand
GTACTCAGCCACATAGGCGATAGTCGGTCCCGGTCTGCCAGAACGCTTTACAGCAGAAAAGGCAGTTTTCATTCCCAGAATGCCTTTTTCCACTTCAAACCCGTTGGCAGAAAGCATATCCGTTAAAAGCTCTGACGCTTTGTATTCTTCATGACCCAGCTCAGGATTTTCCCAAATAGTACGGCTCATAGCTGTCAGCTCGTCTCTGCGGGCATCAAGCTCATCTGAATATATTTTTCAGCTAACATGTTTTACTCCTTTATCACTTAAAACTTACAGGACTACATAAAAATTTCTGCTCCCGGGCCCAGAGGCAGTCCCAGAATGTACCAGATTACCAGCAGCAGCGTCCAGGTTACCGCAAAAGTAATCGCCAGCGGCAGCATAGTTGCAATAATAGAACCCAGACCTGACTTTCTGTCATACTTCAGTGCAGTCATAATAATGAACGGCATAAACGGTTCCAGCGGTGAAATAGAGTTAGTTACAGAGTCTGCAATACGGAAAGCCGCCTGCGTGAATGCCGGTGAGAAATTCAGTTTCATAAACATCGGCACAAATATCGGAGCCATGAGGGCCCATTTTGCAGATGCACTTCCGATCACAAAGTTAATCAGCATTGTAATGCCGATAAAGGCTATAATCAGAGGAATGCCTGTCAGATGACTGCTGCTCAGGAACTCAGAGCCTTTTACTGACAGATACAGTCCCAGATTGGACTCAGCAAAGGCTTTTACGAACTGTCCTGCAAAGAAACATAAAACAATAAAGCCTGCCAGGCCGGACATGGATTTTCCCCACATATTCACTACATCCACTGACTTTTTGATCACTTTGATACGAATACCATATGCCAGACCGGCAATCAGGAAAAATATAGTAAGAATAGGAATCATACTGCTCATGAAAGGTGATTCAATGATTCCTCCATCCTCTCCCCGAAGAATTCCATTTTCAGGAACTATAGTCAAGGCAAGAACTGCAAGATACACCAGTGTCGCAATTCCGGCCCATCTCAGTCCGGATCTCTCCAGATCAGTCACCTCTGCCAGTCCATCTTCATGAACATCACTTTCTGCGTCCTCAATATGATACTCACCCAGACGCGGCTCAACAACCTTTTCCAGTACAATGGTGCCGGCAATGGTGAGCACTACGGTGGAAACAGCCATGAAATACCAGTTTACGGTAGGATTTACTGTATAAGAAGGATCGTAAATCTGTGCCGCATCCTGTGTAATTCCTGCAAGAAGGATGTCTGTCTGTGTAATTAAGAGATTTGCAGATAGACCGGCTGCAACACCTGCAAAACCGGCAGCAAGACCTGCAATGGGATGTCTGCCCATGCCTTTGAAAATCATTGCACCAAGAGGCGGAATAATAACGAAAGTTGCAGAACCAGCCAGGCTTCCCATAATACCTACCAGTAAAACTACAGCAGTAACCAGTACTTTCGGTGCACCGGCAATGCTGGATTTGATAACGGTTGTAACCAGTCCGGTTTCCTCAGCAATTCCGATGCCGAGCATGGCAACCAAAGTCATACCCAGAGGGCTGAAGGTAATGAAGTTGTCAACCATAGACTGCAGCAGCCACACCAGACCGTCTTTTGTCATCAGATTTGTGATATGCTGTTCTTCTCCGGTATTGGGATGCGGAAATACCACATCTCCACAGAAAGCCGAAATCACAAAAACAGCAATTGTCAGGATAATGAAGATATAAACGGGATGAGGAAGCCGATTACCGATTCGCTCAACGCCGTTCCAGAATCTGTGTCCTTCTTTGTTCATTGAATTTCTTTCTCCTTTGTGTTACTTTTCTTCTACATATTTTTTCGCAAATAAATACAACATCTGCCCCTGAAACACCATGCAGGTATTCTGCAGCATGTTGTAACGATACTAGCATAACATAAAAAACGCAAAATTCCAGCATATTTTTTGCTTTTTTTGATAATAATTCTAAAAAACTGCTTTTTTTCAGCTGAAATCCGGTCAAATACTTTCCCGCCTCCCTTTTAAGTGGTAATGGCATTCCAATTTTCCTCAAAACACATTTTCCCTGCATTGACTGCACCAAAAACGAAGCGTATGATAAATGAGGAGGTTTTTCTATGAAACTCAGTAAAAATAACACTCACCGAAACATCAGCCGTCTTTTTTATCAAAAAGACATCCTTCTGATCCTGATTGCCAGTTTTTTTTATTTTTCTTCTCCAATGCTGGCAACGCCACTGATCACTGGTTTTACGGGAAGTCTGGGTGCCAATGCCGCCCTGATGGGGATTGTAGGCGGTCTGATGAATCTCTGTTCTCTGCTCTGCAGACCCTTTGTAGGCAACCTGGCGGACAGAATCAGCAAGTATAGGCTTTCCTGCATCGGGGCATTCCTGATGCTTGCCGCTTCTTTAGGCTATACAGTGGCCCAAAGGCCTCTGGTAGTGGTTCTGTCTCGCATCATCAACGGTGCCGGTTTTGCTTGCTGCTCTGTCTGTATGTCAACCTGGCTGTCAAATTTACTTCCGAGAGACAAGATCGGTTCCGGCATGGGCATCTATGGAGCCATGAACGCTCTTGCCATGGGCATTGCACCTTCTGCCGGTGTCTACATCTATCAGAATTTCAGCTATCGGACTGCCTTTGGACTGACTGCCGTCTTTTCTGCCCTGATCCTTATTGTGATACAGTTCATCGAAGATCACGGAGAGCCGATTCATACCAGCATCACTCCCCAATCTTCTGCCCTGCAGACCAAGAAAGAAAATCTTCAGCTTGTGGATAAAAAGGTTCTTCCCATTGCCATTATCATTACGCTCTTTGCAATTCCTTACTGTGCTACTCAGTCCTTTCTGGTAACGTACGCACAGGTAAGAAATATAAATAT
>CABSEO010000332.1 GCA_902476665.1 uncultured Emergencia sp. | reverse complement strand
AGATCAAGTAGATTACAGTGAGAAACTGACCGGGATTATTCAAAACAACAATATTCAAAGTGTGACAATTGTAAGAATGGAAGTTCCATGCTGCGGTGGACTGGAGATGGCAGCAAAAAAAGCACTTCAAAACAGTGGAAAATTCATACCATGGCAGGTTGTAACAATCAGTATTGATGGGAAAATTCTGGAGTAGAGGGACTACAATCATGGAAAAAAAGATGTTTTGTTATCAGCGTGAACAGACAGATACTGCCAAACTACAGGATGAACTGACCGGTGCATTGATTGCTCTTGCAAGAGCAGTCGATGGCGCAGAAATTATTTCCCCAAGAACTTCACAAGTCATACTGAAAGGACTGTTTACAACAATTACAAATGTGAGTTTTGATAATGCAGCCATCGAAAAAATGATACAAGAAGTCAGAGCTGAAAAAGAAAGACTGGTTCCTGACTGCAGCAAATGTCCGTCACCATGCGGTAAAACAGCTGAATACAATATGCAGCAGCTGTGGAATGCCGATGAAGATATCCGTTCCTTAAAGTCCCTTATTCTTTTCGGAATTCGCGGAATGTCAGCCTATGCATATCTCGCAAATGTTCTGGATTACGAAGATGACGAAGTGAATCGATTCTTCTGTGAAGCATTATTTAGGATTGGCTATGAAGAAAGTGTGGAAACTCTGCTTCCTACCGTACTCAAAGTAGGAGAAATCCATCTGAAGTGTATGGCACTTCTTGACAAAGCAAATACAGAAATCTGCTAAAGCATTTGCCGCGTTCTTCGAGAGCGTTTCATTGTCGATAGAATGATGCTCCGATTTCAGATAATCCGAAATTGATTTTGCCGAGAATGAATTTCCCACACTTCTATTGATTTTCACTGATTTTTTCGAAAAAAGACAGAGCAGGATTCGTTCCCACTCTGTCTCATTTTCTTTGTAACTATCTGTTGTTTCATCGTAAAACTTGATACTTATTCTTCCTCAGAACCACTCTTTTTTCTGACGAAAATTACTGCACCAAACACACTCAACAGAATACAGATTCCGATGATGAATTCTTTGATTCCATGTTGACCGTCAGTATGGCTGTAGATCCAAACTCTCCGTCAGATGCTTTCCTTCTGCCTTATCCTGCGGTGTAGCTTTTCCTCCAGGGATTTCCGCCACCGGATCCACCAAAGAAAGACGGATCACAGAAATTCACTTAAACTATGATAGATTTCGCCATCGCGTCCTGGCATCGCTTTTGCACACGTCAATGAATTTAAAATAGATTCTTCCACAGCCTCTGCCACCAGCCGGAATACCTTATCAAGTTGATTTTCCGGGAAGTACTTCATCATATGAAACTGCTCTTCTTTCGTATCCGGTATCCCATTCGCATTGGTAAACCCAATAAATACATCCCCACTGCCATGTCCCATAAAAGAACCAGTTCGTATCAACCCAACTGCTGCTCTTTTTAAAACTCTCTTTAACTGTCTCTCTCCAAGCGGCAGATCAGTCCCCACAATGACCATGATGGAACCCTTATCCTCTTTTGCACTGTTTTGCATTTTCGTGCATATCTGTCTGCCAACCGGTACGCCGGCAACGGTAAGATCCTGCGTTTTTCCAAAATTAGACTGCACCAAAACACCGATTGTATACTCTTTACCGCCAAACGTTAAAATTCTTGATGCGGAACCAATCCCACCCTTTAATCCAAAACAGACTGTTCCTCTTCCGGCACCGACTGCCCCCTGCTTAAAGTTTTTTTCTGCGTGCTCGATTGCGAAAAGTACATCTTCTGCCTCTATTACCCGTTCTGTGATCTGATTAATTCTAGAGTCATTCGTCTCTCCTACTACTGGATTAACGCTTACTAACTCTTTACCGTTCTTCCTGCATTCCTTTTCCGTAAATGTGACAAGCCCATCTGCTGCCTTTCCTACATTTAGTGTATTCGTCAGTGCGATCGGCGTCTCTAATACACCGAGTTCTTCAATCTGAACCGTTCCCTGCGTCTTCCCAAAACCATTTAATGCATAAACCGCTGCAAGTGGCTTCCTTTCATAGACAAAACCATCACATGGTATGATCACTGTAACACCTGTCTGGTTTTTTCCCTTCCTCACCGTATAATGCCCAACCTTTACTCCCGGCACATCCGTGATCGTATTGCGAATGCCACACTTGCCATTTCCTATCGTATATCCATATGCACGGATTCCCTTTCCCGTAATTTCTTTCACAAAATATAAGGTATCAATTCCCTCACCTCTGTCATTTTTCAGACGTGTTTCACAGTGAAAATCCATTTTTTCCATCAGGTGCAGCTGTGCTTTGTTCGTACTCCAGGTTCTAAGTGCCATTACCGTATATCTGCTGCTTTCTTCCACATATTCTTTCGCTTTCTGATATAATACCAGTGCTAGCCCCTGGCCTCTGTACTCTTTTCTGATGCAGAGTGTGGTAAAATAACAGATATCCCTGTAATCTTTTAAAGCCTCACATTCTTCCATCGAACGAAATGACAGAAACGCAATAATTTTCTTCTCTCTTTTTAATAAAAGTGTATGCTGTTTTGCCACCTCATTAAAGTAATTTCTGACACCGTCACCAGATTTTTTCTCCCATGTCTTTTGAACAGTGCTTCCCCGCTCCGATAACGGCGGTTCAAAATCCTTATCACACTCTGATAAAATAGCATACACCTCGTTTGCTTCCCATTCATCCTCTAACTTATCTCTGAAAAAAATTTCATCCTTCATTTGTTCTGCTCCTATCTCATCTGCCACATAGCATCCAGTTTTCGCGTGAAAAGTTCAGATTTCCATGTTCCAATACCATGAGTATACAATAATTTCTGATTTTTGGCTACCTTAACCCACCGTCTAAAGC
>CABSEO010000331.1 GCA_902476665.1 uncultured Emergencia sp. | reverse complement strand
TACCATAAAGAAAGTTATGAAAAGCTTCATCCTACAGGACCAAAACATAATTACGCCTGGCACACAGAAGCCATGGACAGAGCTATGGAGGCAGGCATCGATGATGTAGGTTTGGGGGTTCTCTTCGGTCTGGATCTGTACCGCTATGAACTGGCAGGTCTTCTGATGCATGCAGAGCATCTGGAGGCAGTTCATGGGGTAGGTCCTCATACCATCAGTGTACCCAGAGTCCGCCCTGCCGATGATGTTGATCCTGCAGATTTTGATGGAGGCGTGGACGGTGGTATTACCGACGATCTTTTCGCAAAGATCATTGCCATCATCAGAATTGCCGTACCGTATACCGGCATGATCATGTCCACCAGAGAAAGCAAGCAAATGCGTGCAAGAGCACTGCATCTGGGAATTTCTCAGATCAGCGGCGCATCTAAGACCAGCGTAGGCGGTTATGACGAGCCGGAACCGGAAGAAGAAAATTCAGCTCAGTTTGAGGTAGATGATAACAGAACCCTGGACGAGGTAGTCAAATGGCTTATGGATATGGATTACATCCCAAGCTTCTGCACTGCCTGCTACCGCGAAGGACGTACAGGTGACCGTTTTATGACTCTATGTAAAAACGGACAGATTCAGAACTGCTGTCATCCTAACGCACTGATGACCCTGAAGGAATATCTGGTAGACTATGCGTCCCCTGATACACGACGGACAGGAGAAGCACTAATCAGCAGAGAACTCTGCAACATTCCAAAAGAAAAAGTGCGGACGATTGCAGAAGAATACATCAAGGAGATTGAACATGGCAAAAGAGATTTCAGGTTTTAATCAGACTCCATCTGCAAACCGGCTGCATATCAGTTTTTTCGGCCGCCGCAATGCAGGAAAGTCCAGCGTGGTAAATGCAGTGACAGGCCAGTCTCTTTCCATTGTTTCAGACGTAAAAGGCACGACAACAGACCCCGTACAGAAGGCCATGGAACTGCTTCCGCTGGGACCTGTAGTCATCATTGATACTCCCGGAATTGACGATGAGGGAGCCATAGGGAAACTGCGTGTGGAAAAAACCTATAACATACTGGCAAAAACGGATATGGCGGTACTTGTTATCGATAATTTTATCGGTCCGTCAAGGGAAGATATGGATTTGATGAATCTTTTTCGGGAGCGCAGAGTCCCCTTTCTCGTTGTACTCAATAAAGTCGATCTAGACATGGAAGCCCTGACAGAAAATAGTTCTGAAGCAGAATCAGCCTATTCTTTTCCATACATCCGTGTCAGTGCTCTGACCGGACAAGGCATTGCAGAACTTAAAGAAAAACTGGCAGAAATGGCAAAACCTCTGGATCAGGATAAGCAGCTTATCAGTGATAAGTTAAAGGAGGGAGATCTGGTCATTCTGGTCACACCCATTGACGCCTCTGCGCCCAAAGGAAGAATGATTCTTCCTCAGGTTCAGACTATCCGCAATATCCTAGACCGCTATGCCGTCTGCATGGTTACACAGGTTCCCCAGCTTGCCGGCTGTCTTTCAGCACTCAGACAGCCGCCCGCCCTGGTTATCACAGACAGTCAGGTCTTTCAGCAGGTTAAGGAAATTATACCTGCCAATGTGAGACTCACCTCTTTTTCCATTGTCATGGCAAGGTTTAAGGGGGTTTTAGATACTGCTGTACATGGAGCTCATGCCCTTTCTGCACTATCTGACAATGATTGTGTATTAATCAGCGAGGGCTGTACTCATCACAGGCAATGTGAAGACATCGGCACTGTCAAACTGCCATCATGGATCGAAAATTATACAGGGAAAAAAATACAGTTCGACTTTACCAGCGGTGGTGAATTCCCAAAGGATTTATCTCCCTATGCACTCATCGTTCACTGTGGCGGCTGCATGCTTGGAGAACGGGAAATGCAAAGCCGAATGGAACGCGCAGAACAGGCAGGTGTTCCTTTCACCAATTACGGAACTCTCATCGCACACATCAATGGAATTTTAGACAGGAGTCTGGAGATTTTTTATGAACAAGAATAAAATTACAGGAAGCAAACGAATTGTGGTCAAAGTGGGCACGTCCACTTTAACCCATACCAGCGGCAAGGTCAACATTCGTCATATTGAAAACCTATGCAAAGTATTAAGTGATTTGCAGAATGCAGGAAAAGAGATCATTCTGGTCTCTTCAGGGGCTATCGGTGTCGGTGTCGGCAAACTGGGTCTTTCCTCACGTCCCGATGAAACAAGCAAAAAACAAGCACTGGCTGCCATCGGACAGTGTGAGCTTATGTTCATGTATGACAAATTTTTTGCCGAGTTCAATCAGACAGTAGCACAGGTTCTTCTCACCGCCGACATCGTAGATCAGGATAAAAGCCGAAAAAATGTGCAGAACACCTTCAAGGAACTACTTGGTATCGGCGTGATTCCTATCGTCAACGAAAATGATACGGTGGCAACTGACGAGCTGGAAGGTCTAAGCATCGGGGACAACGATACGCTTTCTGCAATAGTGGCTAAACTGACAGATGCCGATCTGCTGGGGATTCTTACCGATATCGATGGACTTTACGATAAAGATCCGAGAAAGCATGAAGATGCTGTCCGTATCACTCATGTGCCGGCAATCAGTGAGGATATTGTGAAACTGGCAGGCGGAGCAGGCTCAAAGTTCGGTACAGGTGGTATGGCGACGAAAATCAGTGCTGCAAGAATTTCAATTGCAGCAGATATTCCCTGCTGCGTAATCCGCGGTGATAATCCTGCCAACCTGTATGATCTCTTTGATGGAAAAGATATAGGTACCATATTCGGAAATCTGGAGGAAAGTATATGACGAAGCTAGAAACCATGGGTGCCCTTGCAAAAAAGGCAGAAAGGGCACTTCGTACCACTGATGCATCA
>CABSEO010000330.1 GCA_902476665.1 uncultured Emergencia sp. | reverse complement strand
AATGTCTATGAGCGGTACATGGCTGCCATTGCAGAGGACAGTGTTGTAGTTATTAGAGGAAAGCTGAATTTTAAAGAAGATGAAGCACCAAAGCTTTTGGCGGATTCTGTACTCAGCATTGATGATGCAGAGGCTTTGAGCGCATCACAGAAGCATAACACTGATACTGCAGACAGGCAGAAAGAGCCGGAAAAAGGCACCGGCAGTACCAGAAACTTTTCAGGCCGAGAACCGGATCCTGTAAAAGTCAGAATCCCGAAGGAAGCAGAAGAGCAGGAGCTTCTCACATCTCTGCAGGAGATTTTTCGGAATTTCAGAGGAAACACACCTGTACTGATCTATCTGCAGAACGGTAAAATTGTAAGAACCGGACAGGGGGCAGGCGTATATCCGTCTATCGACTTCTTCGATACAGTGGCTGAGATTGTGGGGCGTCCCAATGTGAAAGGCAAGGTGAGGATATGAAGAGAATTGGAGTTTTGACCAGCGGCGGGGATTCTCCCGGTATGAATGCCGCCATTCGGGCAGTGGTTCGATGCGGGATTGAAGCTGATTTAGAGGTATATGGCATCTGCAGAGGCTTTGAAGGCCTGCTGGATGGTGAAATCAGGCAGCTTGACCGGAATTCGGTAGGTGACATACTTCACAGAGGAGGGACTATGCTGAAAACCGCCCGCAGTGAGAAGTTCAGGACAGAGGAAGGACAGCGCCATGCGGTGAATATGCTAGATACCTTTGGAATTGAAGGTCTTGTGGTTATTGGCGGTGACGGTTCTCTCCGCGGCGGACTGGATCTTTCAAAGCGAGGGGTCAAGGTGATGGGACTTCCGGGAACCATTGACAATGATCTGGGATATACGGATTTCACCATTGGTTTTGATACGGCGGTGACCACGGTTCTGGATGCGATTACCAAAATCCGTGATACATCCTCTTCTCATGAAAGAACCACAGTGGTTGAGGTGATGGGCAGACACTGCGGCGACATTGCGCTGTATGCGGGTCTTGCAGGTGGTGCTGAAGCGGTACTGATTCCGGAAATCAGCACCGACATCAACGAACTATGCAAGAAAATTGTCATCGGCGCCAACAGAGGAAAACAGCACAGCATCATTATCAAGGCAGAAGGTGTCGGGATTTCCTCTCAGGAACTGGCACAGACTATTGAGGACAGAACCGGCAGAGAGACACGGCTGGTAGTGCTTTCTTATCTGCAGCGTGGAGGCAGTCCTACTTTTCGGGACAGAATGCTGGCGACGCTGACCGGAGCTAAGGCCGTAGAGCTTTTGAAAGAAGATTCAGAGAGCAGAGCTATCGGACAGGTGGAAGGGAAAATTGTGGCCTATGATCTTGAGGCTGCCCTTTCTCAGACCAGAGAAATCGATAGAGCGCTTTATGATCTGATCAATATTCTGAGCAAATGATGAGGAGCGGTACATGAAAAAAGTTGCAGTTATTTTTGAAGGAAAATATGGAACCACGGAACAGTACGCCCGCTGGATCTGTGAAGAGACGGACGGAGATCTTTATCGGGCAGGGCAGTGCAGCGTGGAAAAACTGACAGCATATGATGTCATTGTCTTTGGAGGAGCAGTCCATGCAGGAGGTATTCTGGGAATGAAAAACCTGAAAAAGATGTACCCTGCCATCGCAGACAGGCAGGTGCTGACTTTTGCAGTAGGGCTCAGTGTGGATGATCCCGCCATCCAGAGACAGTGCCACGAGGTGAACTTTGAAAAACAACCTTCAGGATTTAAGCAGCTGCTGCACCTTCCGGTGAGAATGACTGAAACAGAAGAGCGTTTCAGCAGGCTTCCGTGCTGGTTTTTCCGTGGAGCCTACGACCCGGAGAAGGTGTCGGGAACTGATAAAGCTATGATGAGTGTGGTGAAGAAGATGATTGAGGGAAAGCGGGAATCTGACAGAACTGAGGCAGAGAAGGAACTGCTGAACGCAATCACAAATGGAGCGGACTATGTGCAGCGCAGCTGTATTGCTCCGCTGATAAAGGAAATCAAAGGATAGGAGGACGAGTCGATGACTAAAGATGTACTGAATTATGTAACGGCGAAAACTTTGGAGCTGATGGATTCTCCCACCTGCTGTGCCGATGCGAAAGAGGCTGCCCGCATGTGGCTCAATGCGCTGGGCACTGACAATGAGGCGGAGATGACGAAGAACTATCTTGCTGAACTGGAAGAGGATATCGTCACAATTGACGGACTCATTGCTTTTGCAGGTTCTGAAGCGGGGATGGCCTGCTTCGGAGCAGAGAAAGCTGCGGATATTAAGGCTCATGCTGAGGAGATCAAGGAGTGGGGGGCAAAGTATTGTGACTGTCCTGCATGCAGCCTTGTAGCGGAGATACTGGAGAAAAAAGAAGAAATGCTGGGATAGATGAAAGAAGGAGGGCCGGAAGCCCTCCTTTAAAAATAGAATCCTATACTGTAAGAGCCATAGCTTTCAGGGTCTGTCTTGGAAATCTCAAGATAGTAAGTGCCGGCTGAGAAAATCGTTGTAAAGTATTCTTCTACGTTATCGTTTGGAGACAGATCTTCAAAAATTTCTTTTTCATAAATCGGGTTTTCCGACTGATCATACAATCTGACATGAAATCCGAATTTCTTCCAGTTTTTAAATGGGAGAAACATTAGAGTCTTTTCTGCGTCTCTGTTGATAGTGAACCGATACCAGTGAGATTGAGTCTCCAGAGGGGTAAACCAGTTATTCCTTAAAAATTTCTCTTTTAACTGTACAGCATGTTCTTTATCGTGTGCCGGAGTAAAGGGCCTTTTGTCACCTGCGGAAAATTCAAGATAGCAACTGTGGAAGGGCCCTGCTTTGATTCGATAAGAACCTTTGTCCGCATAGACTCGAAGGCCGTAGCTTTTACCCCTGTGAGAGGTTTCTATTTTTGTCCATTTTCCGTTC
>CABSEO010000329.1 GCA_902476665.1 uncultured Emergencia sp. | reverse complement strand
GACGAACTTCTGGTCAACCAGGCATACTTCCTTCAGGATAGCCTTGATCTTTCCAGGAATGATTCTGTCAAGAAGTTCTTCCTTCTTGCCTTCGTTAAGAAGCTGCTGTTTAGCAATTTCTGTTTCGGAAGCCAGCCAGTCCTGATCCACCTGAGTTTCGTCCACAAACTTAGGGTTCATGGAAGCAACCTGCATAGCCACATCTTTACCTACCACTGCAATTTCTTCAGCGGAAGCTTCTGTTTCAATACCTACAACTACGCCGATCTTTCCGCCTGCGTGGATATATCCTGTATATACAACACCCGGTGTCTCCAGCTTCTCGAATCTTCTGATGTTCATGTTTTCACCGATCTTAGAGATCTTGTTAGTCAGGGCATCCTGAACAGTTCCTTCATCTCCGTAAGGCATTGCCATGAAGCATTCCATGCAAGGATTTTCTTTTTCGATAACCTTCTTTGCCAGCGTGTCCACGAATTCGATGAATTCAGGGTTCTTGGCAACGAAGTCTGTTTCGGAGTTTACTTCGATAATAGCAGCAGTCTTGTGTTCAGCATCAAATTCAACCTGAACCAGACCTTCTGCCGCGATTCTACCGGCTTTCTTAGCAGCCTTGGACAGACCTTTTTCTCTCAGTACTTCTACTGCTTTGTCGATATCACCGTCTGTTTCAACCAGTGCTTTTTTGCAGTCCATCATGCCTGCGCCGGTCATTTCTCTTAATTCTTTTACTAATTGTGCAGTTACAGCCATTTTCTTACCTCCTAATTACTCAGCGTCTGCAGCTTCCTCAACTGCTTCTTCTACAACTTCTTCGCCTTCAGCAGGACCTTCGTCGTAGCTTTCACCCTGATTTGCTTCAATAACAGCGTCAGCCATTCTTCCTGCAATGAGTTTAACGGCTCTGATCGCATCATCGTTAGCAGGGATGATGTAGTCTACATCATCAGGATCACAGTTAGTATCTACAATACCAACAATAGGAATGCCCAGAATTCTGGCTTCTTTTACTGCGATTCTTTCTTTCTTAGGGTCAACGATGAACAGTGCACCAGGCATACCCTTCATATCTTTAATACCGCCTAAGAACTTTTCCAATTTATCTCTTTCAGCTCTCAGCTTAATAACTTCCTTCTTGGACAGTTTCTCAAAAGTTCCGTCTTCTTCCATTCTGTTGATGTCGTTCAGTCTTTTGATTCTGCCGCTGATAGTCTTGTAGTTGGTCAGCATGCCGCCCAGCCATCTTTCGCTTACATAGTACTGTCCACATCTCTTAGCCTCATCAACGATAGCATTCTGAGCCTGCTTCTTGGTTCCTACGAACAGAATTGGCTTGCCGCTTGCTCCAACTTCCTTCATGAAGTCATAAGCTTCTTCAATCTTCTTTACAGTCTTCTGTAAGTCGATGATATAGATTCCGTTTCTTTCTGTGTAGATGTATGGAGCCATCTTAGGGTTCCATCTTCTGGTCTGGTGTCCGAAATGTACACCGGCCTCAAGTAATTGTTTCATTGAAATTACTGCCATTTTCTTTTCCTCCTGGTTTTACCTTCCACTCGGTCTCGCGTGCATAAAACCGCCTCAGCGGCACCACCTTGCAAAACAACCGGGTGTGCGAAATACATTAAAAATATCGGCTCAATTGCGAGCCGACAATTATTATACGTTATTTTCTTTGAGATTGCAAGCTTTTTTGGCAATTTGCATGATAAAAAAATGTGTGTGATAAAATACCGTAAATATTGCCATAAAATTTCTGAATATCTTTCTCACAATAGCAGTTTTGCTTTGACTTCACAGAAAAATATGCTTGCCTTCAGACCCCTATACGCATGATACTTCTAAGCGGAAACAAAGCAAAGCTGTCTCACTGAACCATATTCTCATCGACATCTCCCTTCAAACACTCAGATACTTTTTAAATATCCTTTATATTTCTGTTTGGCTTTGATAAAATTGCCTCTTCCAAGAGTATAAACATAACCATTGTCAAAATAAATGCTCTGTTCAGACATGCAGGAAATATGCTCCAGGTTGACATAGCAGCCTTTCAGACAGGGAAAGAAACGGCTGTCCAGCAGATTCTCCACATTTTCTATTTTTTCATAATAGTGAAACTGTCTGTCTTTGGTGACTACATGCAGTTTGCGCCTATCTCTCTCTATCAGAACCACATCGCTGATTCTGACTCTTGCAGTTTCTTTTCCGCTGATAATCGGTATATATTGTTCGCCCATAGTAAAGTTCTCCCTCTTACTTTCTTTCACTGACGAAAAAACTTCCGTTTTTTCAAGATTGATACAGCATTCTTTCTTATTAACTATATTGTAAAATAATTACAATTGTTCTAAAATAAAAACAAACACCTTTTTTTCGACCTTTTTCGATAATAATCGACAAAATATGTCATTTCACCCTATTTGTGCATAGTTATAAATCGATATTTACTGTATAACAAAAGAAAAGACGTATGAAACATTTCACACGCCTTGGCTCTTTTCGCAACTCTGAAACAGAGTCTACTCTTCAGTATTCTCTTCCGGTTCCTCGGTTCTGCTATAAGTAATCAAATCCTCTGCAATCTCATGCGCTGCAATGGAAACCGGCTTATTGATCCCGCAGTCAGTCAGCACAGGTTTTCCGTCAATAATATCTCTGGCTCTTTTCGCAGCCAGGTTCACAATGGTATAGCGGCTGTCAGCCTTTTTTCTGATCTCATTGATTGATGGGTACAGCATTACACTTCCTCCTTATATTTTTCAATAAGTTTATAAATATTTCTTGATACTCTGGAATGCTCCGCTACAACAATGGCTTTCACCCTTGCAACGGCCTCTTCCAATTCTCCGTTCACTACGCAGTAGTCATATTTATCTATGTAAGAAACTTCTTTCAACGTCTGGGAAAGTCTCAGATCAATTGCCTCTTTAGTTTCTGACCCCCTTCCGGTAATCCTCTTTCT
>CABSEO010000328.1 GCA_902476665.1 uncultured Emergencia sp. | reverse complement strand
CCCGCAGAAGCCACAGCCACAGCATGGGCTTGGCTTTCAGGTTTTCGGGATAGATGTACATGATTACAAGCCCCTTTCATTAGAAATCAAAATGCGGCGCCGCCGGGTATATCCCCGACGGCGCCGTCTGTCGTTTTTACAACTCTTCGCTTGTATGATTCTCTTCTTCCTCATCTACATCCGTGGATACCTCATGCGGTCTCTCTGCTTCATCCGCCAGCGCCCGCTGGATGCAGTCCAGGAAGAATGCTTTCTGCTTGACATGATGTCGATCCAGATAAACCTTGAATTGCTCGAACAGGTCTGCCGGCACCTGGAATGCAACGGTTCTGGATTCTGTACTGCTCATCTGTTTTTCCACCTCTGTCTGATAAAATGTTGTGATCAGCCAAGTCATGTATTCGCCCAGGCTCTTCCCGGACTCTTCCTGATGTTCCCGGACCTGTCGGTGCAGGTCTATCGGGATTTGCGCACACAGATTTTTTGTGTCTGCCACATCTGTGTCCTCCTCTCTAGTTAGTAAAGCAAACATACTCCAATGAAGGTCATAAAGCCATATCCAAAGCCACTAAAGAAAACCTTGAAAGCCAAGCACAAAGCCTAAGAAAAATAACCCGGCAGCATGAGTCTGCAGGTCAGCACACAAAATTTACAGTGGTCCGCACTCCTGCGTTCATGTATAATGGACCTATCTTAAAGTATGGAGGCCATCAATATGATGAGATGCCGTTGGGCTGACCCGCGTTCCGATCTCTACGTCGCCTACCACGACCACGAGTGGGGGCAGCCGGAACACGATGACCGAAAACTCTTCGAGATGCTGATTTTGGAAGGGTTTCAGGCGGGACTCTCCTGGCTGACGATTTTGAATAAGCGGGAGGCATTCCGCACTGCCTTTGACTACTTTGAACCTGTCGTGGTCGCCCAGTACGGCCCAGAAAAAGTCGAGGCACTGATGGAGGACACGGGGATCGTCCGCAACCGGCGCAAAATTCTAGCCGCGATCCAGAATGCCAAGGTCTTTCTCTCCATTCAAGAGGAGTTCGGCTTTTTTGACAGCTATCTCTGGGGCTTTACCGGAGGCCAGGTCATTTTGAATACAGATGATACTCCGCACACGCACACAGAGCTGTCCGACCGCATCTCCAAGGACCTGAAGCGCCGGGGCATGAATTTCGTGGGCACGACCATTATCTATTCGTTTCTCCAGGCAACGGGCGTGGTCAACGACCACGAGCTGGCTTGCTTCTGTCATCCGGGGAATTGGTCAATCCCCCAAAACAATAACGAGGTCCCATCAATGGAACCTCGTTAAAAGAACGCTATGCTATATTCTTTTTCCTGTGTTAATTTGATCTATATTTCCGACTAATTAGAATCCCTCATGTATTATAACTCACCTGCAACTCCCCCCCTAACGGTGTGTGTTTCTTTGGAAAGCTCTCTGGAATAGCAATTTGTTTTTCATAACACAGCGCATACTTCTTGAGTTCAAATGCCCGTTTTGAATACGAAAAACCATTGTTAGTTTCGTAAAGCAGCCCTAATGCTCTGTAATCGGCTACATAATCGTTTTCTCCGGAAACATTACGCTGGTCGATATTTTCGCTTAAGAATAATAGGTCTTCTTCTGGTAGATTTCGTATACATCGACTCAGTTGAAAAAATTTTTGAGTATCGATTTGCTTAGAAAGTAAAGCCCTCGTTAAGGAAGCTATGTAGCGTGCTTTTTGTTTGGTACCGCAATCATCAATCAATTTAATAAGTCGCTTAGCATACTCGTTCAACTTATCTGGTCGGCCTTCGTAATTGGCCTCTGTATTAGGACTTGCATCAGCTAAAGCCTCTGCAAGTGACTGCAAATTTTCCGATTCAAATTGATTTGTTTCTTCATTATACCTATAGGAATATAAAATATATGTTTCAAGGCATTCAAAAAAAATTCCGTCTCTAATCGTGGATGACAGCTTTTTTACATCTTCTAGCATAGACCATGCTGCATTAGGGTCATACATCAATATTCCAATTATATCTTTAAACAAGGTCTTTCCAGAGGCCTTTACAGTATCAGATCTTGCGACTTTAAGAGCTTTATCAAGCATATTTTCCATCAGGAATGCCCCTTTTTAAATTATTTTAACATGACATGAGCACCTATTCGCTTATTACCGTCTAGGAAGGGATGATTCATCACAATGCCATAGCAAAGCCGTACTGCTTTCTGTTGGAGCGACGGATACAGCGGCTGATCGTTGAAGGTCTGGAAGGGAGCTGTAAGGGCAGTCTCAAGCAGGTTCTCATCTCGAAACCCATGGATGCCTCCAGTCTCTTGGATTAGCTCTTCGTGGAGCAGCAATACCTGCTGCATATTCAGCCGAATCATTTAGCTAACTCCTCATAGGCCGCATGATTTCTTGCAATCAGCCGCCGGGATATCTCGCGGACGTCTTCATCGGATGCAGTCTGCTCCTGTTCTGCCTGTGAAAATTCAATCACCAAATAACGGGGAACGTTATTTTTAAGGATGATCGCTTGCCCCTCCTGATCTACCATTCGGGCAACCTTGGAAAAATTCTGATTTGCTTCACTCATGGAAATCATCTGCTCCGTGTTGATCAGCATGGTATTCACCTCCTGCTTTTTAGTATATCTAAAAAGTAGGATAAATTCAACCTATATTCCATAGTCCATAAAAAATTCCTTCTCGATGAGATACATCTGTCTACGCTCGTTTTCAATCAGTTATAACCGCCTATTCCTATTTTAGCACTGTCCCAGCAATCGTCCTGGTGGTGTTGATTGCCGCCTGGGCGGTGTAGACCGCGCTCATGATATTCGCCCGGGTGGTGGTGTCCAGCCCAAAGGTTCCGGCGATCCTGGGGACCTCTCCTGCGGAGAGCATAAGCCCCAGTCCCAGCAGGGCATGGTCCTTGAACACCATAAGTCCCGCCACCAGGATAGTAGATTGGAGGAAG
>CABSEO010000327.1 GCA_902476665.1 uncultured Emergencia sp. | reverse complement strand
CAATATATTATGGTGTTTTGACGGAAGAAACGGCCGATTTGCTAGCCAAATGCGAGAATTGGGATGAGGGGGCCCCCTGCCGGTTCAATCAGGCAAGTTTCGGCTTTGTTGTGTGTAAGCCGCCATATTCCATTAAAGATCCGAATGTGATATTGAAGCATGCTGACAGTATAATGTATAGGAACAAGTTAAACAGGAAAGAGGACAAGCAGTCTTAAAGGAGAACTGGTGACTGTGCGGCAAGCTGCATAATTTTTCCGACACATTAATGATTTTACTTTTTTAGCTGTAACACCTGTATTGTCACGCTGTCGCCATTTTAAAAATTACACTCTGTCAGGTTTCAAAAGCTGCCTGCCTGTGGTATACTAATATATTATGATTGAAAGACAAACTGCATTAGAAAAAAAGGTTTTGAAAACTATTGAAGAACATAATTTAATCCGGCCGGGGCAGCACATTGTACTGGGGCTTTCGGGAGGTCCTGATTCGGTGTGCCTTTTTCATGTGCTTCTGAAACTGGGTCAAGAACGGAACTGGACAGTTCACGCTGTTCATGTCAATCATAAACTGAGGCCGGGAGCAGCTGAGGCAGATCAGAACTATACACAGGAACTGTGCAGACAGCACGGTGTCAGCTGTAAAACCTTTGTGTTTGACTGTGCAGCCATGGCGAAGAAGGAAAAACTGACTTCTGAAGAGGCAGGGAGAAAGGCCAGGTACCGGGCTTTTGCCGATATGGCAGCGGAACTTCGTGGACGGGGGATTCCTGCAGAGAAGATCTGTATTGCCGTAGCTCAGAATGCAGATGATCAGGCGGAAACTATTCTTTTCAGACTGCTGCGAGGTGCAGGCCTTGATGGCTTGTCAGGTATGCGTTACCTGCGCAGGGATGATGACGGAACCCCTATTGTCAGACCTCTTCTGGATGTGTACAAGAAACAGATCATGGAATATTGCAAGGTAAAAAATCTGTCACCGTGTCTGGATCATACCAATGATGAGCCGGTCTATACCCGAAACAGACTGCGGCTTTCGCTGATTCCGCAGCTGGAAAAGGAATATAACCCTGCCATAAAGGATACAATGATAAGAATGGGGAAAAGTGCCGCCCAGGACAGTGATTATCTGAGAGAACAGTCGGCCTGTGCATATCAGAGTATGGTTCTTTCTCAGGACAAGAAGTGTGTGACACTGCAGGGAAACGCACTTCGCAGCTGTCACAGAGCAATCAGAACAAGAGTTTTGATTAAAGCTTTTTCTGTGCTGGGACTTTCTGCGGATTTGACTTTTGCCCATCTGGAAAACTGTGAGGCTGTCATTTTTCACCATGGTGCATCGGCTTCATGTCATCTGCCGAAAGATTTTTATCTGGAAAAAGTGTATGATGATATTAAAGTCGGAAAACGGGAGTTATTAACAGAAGCACAGAAGCAGCAGAGACTTCCTTCGGTGAAGATAAATCTCTGGGAGTTTGATGAGTACTGCAGGTATAAAGCTGGGCACCCGGAAAAAATTGGGAAAAATCGCTGCTGTTTTTTTGACTTTGAGATGATGGAACAGCGCTTTGGAGAAGGCTTTGAAAAACGCATTGCAGCCGGATACAGAGAAGCAGGAGATGTGATTGCAATCGATAGCGATCATTTCAAAAAGATTCAGGATCTGTTTGTGGATCAGAAAATCCCCAAAGAACAGCGGGATCTGATTCCCATGGTGAAAATCGGCAGAGAAGTTCTCTGGGTGACTCCAAAAGCCTGCAGAGGTAGATATTCGGCTAAATATAAAGTGGGAAAGACCACAAAAAAGGTGATTTGTATTGAAATAATTTGTGAAATATGATAAAATTATAAAGCTGTTTTGTTAAGAAAGAACAAATTTCTTTGGGAATTGACAATACAACATTGACAGGGGAGGAGAAGAACTGAATTGAAAAAATTTGCAAAGAATCTCAGTATTTATTTAGTGATTTTTGCGTTGGTTCTGGCAGCGGCCTTTGCTTATAAAGGCGGCAGTGGTGCGGAATACAAGCAGGTGAAGTTTTCAACCTTGGTCAGCTATCTGGAAAAGGAACAGGTCAGTGAGATCAAGATTGAAGACAGTAAGATTACAGCAAAGCTGGGCACAGACAAGTATGTCTACACCTTTGCGGCAAACATCACTGACATCGACTGGCTGACCAGCGATTATATCATTCCACAGGTGAAAGAGAAGAAACTGGACTATGAAGGCGGACCGAAGCCATCATCAGGTTCTACTATTCTCAATTTGCTGCCGACTATCATTATGGTGGTGGCACTGGGCTTTTTGTTCTATCTGATGATGAATCAGGGAGGAAACGGCAAGGCCTTTTCCTTTGGAAAGAGCAAAGCAAGGCTGTATAAGGGTGAAGGCAAACGGATTACTTTTGCCGATGTGGCAGGTTTAGAGGAAGAAAAGGAAGAACTGGAGGAAGTGGTTGATTTCCTTAAAGATCCGCGGAAGTACAATGACGTGGGAGCCAGAATTCCGAAAGGCATTCTGCTGGTAGGTCCTCCGGGAACAGGTAAGACATATGTTTCCAAAGCAACTGCCGGTGAAGCAGGAGTGCCGTTCTTTACCATCAGCGGTTCAGACTTTGTAGAAATGTTTGTCGGCGTGGGTGCTTCCAGAGTAAGAGACCTCTTTGATCAGGCCAAGAAAAATGCGCCTTGTATCGTTTTTATCGATGAAATTGACGCAGTTGGCCGTAAGAGAGGCGCAGGCCTTGGAGGCGGAAACGATGAGAGAGAACAGACACTGAATCAGCTTCTGGTTGAAATGGACGGATTTGGAGAAAACTCAGGAATCATTATTCTGGCAGCTACCAACAGGCCGGATGTACTGGATCCTGCTTTGCTCAGACCGGGCAGATTCGACAGACAGGTTGTTATCGGTGTGCCTGATATCAAGGGCAGAGAGGAGATCATCAGGATTCACTCGAAAAATAAACCGCTGTCAG
>CABSEO010000326.1 GCA_902476665.1 uncultured Emergencia sp. | reverse complement strand
TGGATGTGTGAAGCTTGCGGAACAACTTCTGAACATATGACTGTACCAGAGCACAGTAAAAACAGAGTCTGTTCCACCGCCAGCATACCAGAAAGGCGGTACCGTTGGTATCTCCTCGAATTTTTTGATCCACTTGTCTGACAGTCCCATCACATAAGCATAAGGCATGATGTGATAAAAATACTGCGGATCCTTTTCAGCCAAAAGCTTCAGTTTCTCCAGTTCAGCTGCCTCGATAAAATCTCGGAACCCCAGTATCTGCCCCTGCAGCCTTAAACTCAAATCCGTTCTTGCTTCCATCAGAACAACAAAAACACAAGAAATAATCGGTGATACCAGTGTGAGTAATGATGCAGATATCCACGGCCAGTCCATGGCTGCAAAGCATACCAGAGCCGCTATTGCAATACCTGTCAGAAACACAGCCCCGGCTGTTGCAGTAAAAATCGTCTTTTTTACTGCAGAATAGGTTTCTCTCCGGTCAAAAACGATTATCAATACTGCTGCACCGATAATCGTAGTAAAGAGAACGGGAATCAGAAATACAGCATACAAATAATTAAAGGATGCCATTGCTGCCATGACAACCGAAATCACTGGAAGCAGCAGGGCAAGTAACAGAGATACAGTCCTGCATACTCTGGAAGCCTTTGTTACCAGTGCGTTCGTTCCGCTGTAATAATCTTTCAGCTGAGTCTTTGAGAGTTGAAACACCTCTCCAAACTCCTTGGGCAGCTGCTTGAGCCTGACAACATCGCCCTCTTCAAAAAGACCTGCAAACAGTGTCTTGGCAAACCGCTTTTCTTTTGCATCGATATTTTTCAGTCGTTTCAGTTCAAATTCATCCTTTTCATATTCTGTAATGGAAATCCAGCCTTTTTCTGCAAAATAGGTCAACATAGAAACGATATCTTTAGTATCCACAGAACCATCGATAATATAGCCGATTTCTGCCGGTGTCAGATCTTCCGGAGGATAAAATTCCACAGTCTTAACCAGCTTCTTATCTCTTCCAAAAATCAGCCATAAAACAGAACACAAAGCAGGTACCCCGATCAGAATCACCAGCAGAGGATAAAGCAGCCAGTCTCTTGACGCCGCCTCCACCCAATATCCTTCAGGGAGCTCTGAATACAGTGAAATGCCTGCGCCCTGATACAGATTCTCTGCTGAAATGGAAATCGTGTCAGTAACACTGTCATAGTCCGCATCAATATCCAGAAAGTTTTCGTCCAGACCGTATGCACCTGAAAAAACCTGCAGTTTTTCAGGTGCAATCGCTTTCGGCATCTGTACTGTGATATGACTCTTCTGAATATCCGTTTCCCATTCTGTGGGCAGAACATCCAGAGAAAAATAGTCCAGCATGTCATCCTTTTCCCGATATCCGACAATATCATAAGAAATCCGATAAGTATGACGACCTTTCAGAGTTTTATTCTCGTCTCCTATACGGATAATCTTCTGATTGATCCCATTCTCATACTGGCTTTCCACATCATAGGGGTCGTCTGCAACATTCATATGTTTAACCGTATAAATTCCCGGTTTATAAGGAATATATCTGAAAATACCATGCTTTTCAGACTGAAAATTCACGGTAATGGTTTCCTCCACATGGCAGACATGAGCTTCGCTGACTGTCACTTTTACATCAAAGGCTTCTGTCTCATAGCCCGTGCCGTAAGTGTATCCCTGTGTAAAGGACAGAGATGCCTGCAGTAGTATAAGAACGGCTGTCAGGCAGAAAAATATTCGTCTGACAGCTGTCCCCGCAAATCCTTTCCACGTTCTTTCCATTAAAATTCCACCTTTACATTCTGCCGCTCCTCGGCTCCGTCAATTTCAAACATCGGTCTCTTTTCAAAGTGGAAAATCCCCGCTAACAAGTTGCTCGGAAACATTTCACACTTATTGTTGAAGATTTTGACTACTGCGTTATAATATTTTCTTGCATTGGCAATATCCGCCTCAATCTGCTGCAGCTGCAGCTGCAGATCGAGGAAATTCTGATTTGCTTTCAGTTCCGGGTAATTCTCAGCAACGGCAAACAGGCTGTGCAGCGTCTGCGTCAGTGCGTTTTCTCCTTCCAGCTGTTCTTTTGTATTAGAGGCATTCTGTACTATGCTCCTTGCTGAGACCACTTTTTCCAAAGTTTTCGCCTCATGTTCAGTATACCCCTTTACCGTTTCCACTAGATTAGGTATCAGATCAAAACGCTTTTTCAGATAAACATCCATTGTGGAAAACCCTTCTTCCACATTGTTTTTCGCTTTGATAAAACCATTATAAGATACGATCAGCCAGACAAGCAGAATCACAACAATCACAGCAATCAATATTCCGATAATCATAAATCTTTCCTCCTTAAATTCATGTCAATCACAAATTTCATTCTGTTTCTATTTCTATATTACAGATTCAATCGTCAATTCTCCAGTCCACCGGCTCTTCTCCGTTTTCAGTGAGAAACGCATTGGCTCTCGAGAAATACTTTCCACCAAAAAAACCATTGTAGGCCGACAGAGGGCTCGGATGAGCACCTGTCAGTATCAGGTGCTGCTTTCCTGTAATCAGCTGCTGTTTAGATTTTGCATTAGCCCCCCACAGAATAAAAACAATAGGCTTTTCTCTTTCGTTAAGGAGCATGATAACTCGATCAGTAAACTGCTCCCAGCCTCTGCCCTTATGAGAATTAGCTTTGTGTTCCTGTACTGTCAGGCAGGTGTTGAGCAGCAGCACGCCATCCTGTGCCCATTTCATCAGATAACCGTGGCCAGGAATATCATACCCCAGATCGTCTTTAATCTCCTTATAAATGTTAACAAGGGACGGCGGTGTTTTCACACCTTTCTTCACCGAAAATGCCATGCCGTGAGCCTGTCCCGGCTCGTGATAAGGATCCTGTCCCAGTATTACCACCTTAGTTTCGCTGTAAGATGAGTATCTTAGCGCATTGAACAGATCTTCTGCCGGCGGATA
>CABSEO010000325.1 GCA_902476665.1 uncultured Emergencia sp. | reverse complement strand
GAACCTTCTTGCCGTTGGAAAAAAGAGTACCCTGAACGATGACATCGATGTACTGCTTGGTAAACCGGCCAAAGGCTTTTTCAACCGGGAAAGTGTGGAGATTGAACAGCTTCTGAAATCAACCGGCCGTGAAAACCGATTCACTATGGTTAAACGAATATCTGTCCTTTTGTTTTCTCTGGGAGCTGTGGTATCGCTCCTGCTAAACAACCCGTTCCTGATTCCGATTCTGGGTGCCGGCTTTGCACTGGCTCCGGTCTGGTATCTGCGTGCTACTGCATCTGTTTATAAGAAGCATTTGAACGAAGAACTGGAAACTGCCATCTCCGTGGTAACAACTTCCTATCTGCGAAGCGGAGACCTGATGAAAGCCGTAAAAGAGAATATCCCCTACTTAAATCCACCTGTAAAGGGAAACTTTGAGGCTTTTATTACAGAAGCAGAAATGCTGAATGCCAATATGATTTCTGCAATCAACTCACTGAAAATGAAGATTCCCAACCGGATTTTCCATGAATGGTGCAATACTCTGATTCAGTGTCAGTCTGACCGCAACATGATGAATACGCTTACCTTTACGGTTCAGAAATTCAGCGATATGCGGATTGTTCAGACAGAACTGGAAGCAATCATCAATGAACCAAAGCGTGAAGCATTTGCCATGATGTTTTTGGTTCTCTGCAATATCCCGCTTTTGTATGTCCTCAATCAGAACTGGTTTGAAACTCTGATTTTCACCCTTCCGGGCAAAATCACACTGGCAATCTGTGCTGCTGTCATCCTGTTTTCTTTTACCCGGATTATGCAGCTTAGCAAACCCATCGAATACAAAGGATAGGAGGCTCTTATGACAGGACTTTTGATTTTACTGGCAGCCATCTTCACTGGCTGTAGCTGCTACTACCTTTCCTGCGCTTTTGCGGACATTCCCACAGTACGCACCTCCAAAGCCATGATGACCACCAGAAAGCAGACCGGATCCGGCAGTGAAAAACTGTTCGATGTCTACCTTACCAGGATTGCCAGACTTCTGGCTCCCGTTATCCGCCTGGATCCGGTAAAACGCGGGAAGCTGCAGACCACACTGGAAATTGCAGAGCTCTCTCTGACACCGGAAGCTTATACCGCCAAAGCATTTTTAAGTGCCCTGGCAGTGGCATTTCTGTCCCTGCCGCTATTTCTCATCATGCCCTTACTGGGATTTCTGGTTCTTGGACTCTCCATACTGATGTGGTTCTCCACCTACTATGGAGCCTTTGATTATGTAAAAAAACGAAAGGTTCTCATTGAACAGGAGCTTCCGCGTCTGGCCGTCAGCATCCAGCAAAGCCTGGCAAATGACCGCGATGTACTGAAGCTCCTGGTTTCTTACCGTAGGATTGCTGGGCCGGAACTTGGCAAAGAGCTGGATACCACCATTGCCGATATGAAAACCGGCAACTACGAAAATGCTCTTCTACGGTTTCAAAACCGGATCGGCAGCACCATGCTGTCTGATATTGTCCGGGGCTTAATCGGAACCCTCAGAGGCGATGACCAGCAGATGTATTTCCGAATGCTTGCCTTCGATATGCGCCAGATGGAACAAAGCAATCTGAAGAAAGAGGCTGCCAAGCGTCCAAAACAGATGCAGAAGTATTCTATGATGATGCTGTTTTGTATCCTTCTGATCTATGTTGTTGTTCTGACCGTGGAGGTTATCAGCTCTCTGGACGCATTTTTCTGACATAGATGCTGCAGCCATCCGATTCAGAAAGGGGGGATGCCATAGTAAATGCTGCAGTTACCCCTGCCGTTTTTCAAAAATAGGGCAGAGAAAGGAGATGCCTATGAAAAATTTCTTTTGGATACCAACTGTTCTGTTGCTCAGCGGTATCACCACCATCACAATTTTAAAAAGGAGAAGATCATCATGAAAAAAGCAATTTATCGTTTTACATCACCGGCCCGCAATTTCTGCACCAAAGCCGGACAGTATCTGCGCAATCAGAGAGGCGATTTCTATATTTCTCGGGGCACTGCTTCTGGCTGCTCTTACTACCATTTTCAACGATACGGTTATCCCTCGTATCACTCAGGAAATTGAAGGCTTGTTCAGCTAAATCATTTGCCCGAACCGTTATCCACAAAGATGACAGTTCGGGCTTTCTCTTTTCCACATTTTATGAAAGGAAGATAGCTATTTGAAATCTCATCACGAAATCAGTATTCCATACGAAACTCTGGTACGCTTTCTGGAATCTGCAGAAGGAAACTACCGAAATGCCCTCTATATCCGCTGCAGCGCCTGCCGCTATCACAGAGAAGAACACTGTGGGGATTTTCTGTTCATTCCGGGACATGACTGTGTTCCGATTCTGTTCCCCCTTGCAGATGCCATGGATGTGATCGGACATATCGATCCTTCCGACTGTGCCGGAATCCTATCCAGCACCGCCTTTCTGCACCTTTATCACCAATGGCTGATTCTCCTGACAAATACGGATGAAATCTGTCCTTTTCATCAGATTCTCCATCTTACTAATTCATGACTGCCATATTATGGCAATTTGTTCTTAATAGGAACGGCTTTCACTTCCAGCCTACTACAAAAGAAAATCCCGTTCTTCTACAATAAAACCAGGCAATACACAAATATGCGTAAAACCATTTAAGGAAAGGAGGCCCGCCAAATGAAACGTAAATCTCAAACAATCTTCTGCCCCTATTGCGGAAAACCTGCCATACTTCGAAAGGCATCCGACATTTACAAAACGCACACCCTTGAAGAATATCTCTATGCCTGCAGTGATTACCCTGCCTGTGATGCTTATGTGGGTGTCCACAGAGGAACATTACTTCCAAAAGGGAGCCTCGCTAATAAAGAGCTTCGTCGGAAACGCATTGTGGCCCACCGTTATTTTGATTCTATCTGGAAGCACGGAATCCTGAATCGGAAAAATGCATATTTCTGGCTTCAGGATATCTTCGGACTCACCAGTGATCAGGCACATATCGGTCAGTTCTCTGATTATAT
>CABSEO010000324.1 GCA_902476665.1 uncultured Emergencia sp. | reverse complement strand
CCATTATGCCGATTATGATTCCGCTGGCCGATCTGTCAGAGGTAAACCGTCAGATTGCAGTTCTTGCTTATCAGTTTGGCGACGGTTTCTCCAACTTGTTGTGGCCGACAGCTTCCTGCACTATCATGTGCGGTATTGCAAAGATTCCGATGGGAAAATGGTATCGTTTCTTCCTGCCGATCTTCGCAGTATTCTTCGTACTGCAAATGATTTTTATCTTTATTGCGGTACAGATCAATTACAGCTGATGAGGTGAATGATGATGACTGAAAAGGAATTAAAAGAACTGCTGCTTTCTCAGCTCAAAGATTTTGAAAAGGAAGCAATGGAACTTAATGACTACATGGCAGAAAATCCTGAAACCGGATCCTGTGAATATCATAGCGCTGCAGCGATTGCGGATCTATTAAGAAAATACGGTATTCCTGTAGAAATACCTTTTGCCGGGTTTGATACAGCCTTCAAGGGAACTATTAATCCGGAAAAGGAGAAAAGGATGGCCCTTCTGGCAGAGTATGATGCGCTCAGAGGTCTTGGACACGCCTGTGGCCACTGTGCCAGCGGCACCGCGAGCGTACTGGCGGCGCTTGCTTTTAACAAGGTGAAAGATCAGCTGGATTTCGGCATAGATATTATCGGAACTCCTGATGAGGAGATTAACGGAGACAAATGCTTTATGGCAGATCAGGGCTTGTTTGACGGCTATGATTTTGCTATCATGGTACATATGGGTGGTTTCAGCACAGTAGAGGTAGACTTTATTGCGCTGGACGGTCTGGGCTTCAAATGGCATGGAAAGCCTGCCCACGCAGCCGCGGCTCCTGAGCAGGGCAGAAATGCTTTGAATGCGGCAAGACTGTTTATGGACGCTACGGACATGATGAGACAGCATGTGATACAGGAAGCTCGTATGCATGGCTTTATCAAAAATGGAGGAGAAGCTTCCAATATCGTACCTGACTGTGCAGAAATCGAGTTTCTTGCAAGAGCTCCGAAGAGAGAGGAACTTAATGATATTACTGCGTGGGTCAAGGATTGTGCAAAAGCAGCGGCTTTGGCCACCAGAACAGAACTGGAGATGTTTCCGGTGGGGGCGCCGTTCCATGAGCTGCATGTCAGTCAGCTAGGAAAGGAAATTATGGAAGCCTGCTTTGAAGCACTGGATATTCCTTATGTAAAAGGAAAGTCAGCTATGACAGGTTCTTCAGATATCGGAAATGTGGACTACAGATGTCCGGCTTTCCACCCAGTCATGGGGATCGGTAAGAATTATGCCTGTCATACCAAGGAGTTTGCCGATGAGATGACTTCTGAAGGCACACATCAGGCCATTAGTAATTCAGCAGCGTTTATGCTGATGATGGCAGCGAAACTTTACGGAAATCCTGAGCTTCTTGCGCAGCTGAAAGCGGAGCACAAGGCTTACCGCGGTTATGAAAGATAAATATAAAAGAACATGATTTGCAGCAATTGCGGATTTGTGTGATAATCAGGGAATGTATGAATGCATTCCCTGTTTGTTCAAATATAGAAAATAAATGGAGGTAAATTATGAATTACGGATGTCAGAGCATGGTGAAAAAAATTGATACAATTTTGATTAAGAGACCTGAGGCGGCTTTTGTCAGTCAGGAAAATCTGGATAAGAACTGGGAAGCATTCTGCTACTATGGTTGTCCTGATTATGAAAAGGTTCTGAAAGAATACGATGCTTTTGAGCAGATTCTTAAGGATCATGTAGAAAATATCTATTATCTGCCATATGATGAAAGAACAGGTCTGGATTCTATCTATGCCCATGATTCTCTGAAAGTAACCAAAAAGGGCGCCATTTATTTCCCGATGGGAAAGGATCTGCGCAGCAAAGAAAGACTGGCTACTGAAGAGTTTCTGAAAGCCAACGGAGTACCGACTCTGGGTTATATCACAGCACCGGGAAAAATGGAAGGCGGAGATGTTCTGTGGATTGATGAGAAAACTGTTGCTATCGGCAGAGGATATCGTACCAATGACGAAGGAATCCGCCAGTTCAAGGAACTGACTAAAGATTTTATCGATGAATATATCATTATCCCGATGCCTCACGGAGACGGTCCTGATGCCTGCCTTCATCTGATGAGTATCATCAGCTTTGTGGACACTGATAAAGCTGTTGTTTATTCTAAATATATGCCGGTGTTCTTCCGTGAATATCTGCTGGAAAAGGGTATTCAGCTGATAGAATGCAATGACGAGGAATATGATTATCTGGGAACAAATCTGCTGGCGCTCGAACCGGGTAAATGCATTCTGATTGAAGGATGTCCGGATATTCAGAAAAAAATCGAAGATGCAGGCGTAACTGTATATACTTATGAGGGCAAGGAACTTTCCTATCGTGGAACCGGCGGTCCAACCTGCCTGACTTGTCCTGTATGCAGAAAATAATCAATGAACTGATGAGGGAAAGACATGAAGAATCATGAGATTGATTTCGGCGCTGTCCGCCATAAAATTAAAGACCTGCTGTACGCTTATGTAAAAGTGCAGAGTTTTACAAATACCAGCGGAGAGCGTGATACGGAAGCATTTTTTAAAGAACAGTTTCGTCAGGTTCCATACTTCAGGGAAAACCCTCAGTACTGGGGACTGTATCCTCTTGCAGATGACGAACTGGGCAGAAATGTATGCTGGGCCATGGTGCGAGGCAAGGGAGAACGCACCGTGGTGCTGGTGCACCATTATGATGTGGTGGATGTAGAGGATTATAAACTGCTGAAGCCTCTGGCATTTTCGCCGGATGAACTGGCAGAAGCCCTTGCTGAACATAAAGATCTGCTCAATGAGGATGCACGCAAGGATCTGGAAGAGAATACCTTTCTGTTCTGTCGTGGCGGCTGCGATATGAAAGCAGGCGGTTCCATTCAGTATGCACTGCTTCAGGCATATAGTGAGCTTAGAGATTTTACAGGAAATGTTATTGTCATTGGTGTGCCTGATGAAGAAAATCTGTCTGCCGGCATGCGAGCAGCGGTAAAGCTGCTGGCAGA
>CABSEO010000323.1 GCA_902476665.1 uncultured Emergencia sp. | reverse complement strand
GCCTGCCGCAATTTTTTCGTTACGGCAGCCGGCAGTTTCAGTTATTTTGGCTAGTTTTTCAGGCTCTGAAGCGGAGCAGGAATTCTGCCGCCCCTATTGATCATTTTAGCAGGAGACTGGCTGCGCAGCGGCATCACCGGACCGTAACCGAGAAGTCCGCCGAAATCCAGTTCGTCTCCTTCAGACAGACCAATGGCAGGAATTACTCTGACTGCGGTGGTTTTTGAGTTGACCATGCCGATGGCTGCTTCGTCTGCAATGATGGCGGAGATAACTTCGCTGGCCGTATCTCCCGGAATTACGATCATATCGAGTCCTACGGAGCACACTGCGGTCATTGCTTCCAGTTTCTCGATGGAAAGCACACCGTTTCTTGCTGCCGCGATCATACCAGCATCCTCACTGACAGGAATAAATGCACCGGAAAGACCGCCCACACTGGATGAGGCCATGACGCCGCCTTTTTTTACTGCGTCGTTGAGCATAGCCAGTGCAGCTGTGGTACCGTGAGCGCCGCATTGTTCCAGTCCGATTTCTTCCAGGATGTGCGCTACAGAGTCACCGACAGCAGGTGTTGGTGCCAGTGAGAGATCGATGATACCGAATTCCACATCTAACATGCGAGCAGCTTCCGTGCCGACAAGCTGGCCCATTCTGGTAATCTTAAACGCAGTTTTCTTGATGATCTCTGCAACTTCATTGAGCGGTGCATCATCAGGCATTTTTGCCAGTACAGAACGGACTACGCCCGGACCGGAGACTCCGACGCTGAGTACACAGTCGGCTTCTCCTACACCATGGAAGGCACCTGCCATAAACGGATTGTCTTCTACTGCATTGCAGAAAACCACCAGCTTTGCAGCTCCGATACACTGCCTGTCTTTTGTCAGCTCTGCGGTCTCACGTACTTTCTGTCCCATCAGCTTTACTGCATCCATGTTGATACCGGCTTTCGTAGATCCTACATTGACAGAAGAGCAGACTAAATCTGTTTCTGCAAGTGCTCTAGGAATGGCCTCAATGAGTTCTCTATCACCGGCACTGAAGCCTTTCTGAACCAGAGCAGAAAATCCGCCGATAAAGTTGACACCAACATCGTGAGCAACTTTGTCCAGTGTTTTTGCATATTTGACAGGATCACCGCCGGAAACACCCACCAGCATGGAAATAGGTGTTACTGAAATCCGTTTATTTACGATGGGAATGCCGTATTTCTTTTCGATAAATTCTCCGGTTTTTACCAGATCTTTGGCGCGGCTGTAAATTTTGTTGTATACTTTTTCGCAGGACTTCTCGATATCACTGTCGGCACAGTCGATGAGTGAGATGCCCATGGTAATGGTTCTGATATCTAAATTCTCTTCCTGTATCATGGTAATGGTTTCCATGATATCACTCATATTCAGCATCTATATCGTCCTCCTACCCTTAAATTCTGTGCATGGAATTGAAAATATTTTCGTGCATTACGTGAACCTGCATGGCAGGAACCTGATCCTGAATGGACTTCTGAAGCTGATCAATCTGCATAGTGGTTTCTGTGATGTCGATGATCATGACCATGCAGAAGAAGCTTTCAAGAACGGACTGAGTGACTTCAATAACGTTGGCATTGGCGTCTGCACAGGCTGTGGAAACTTTTGCCAGAATACCCACCATATCTTTGCCGATGACGGTTACTACAGCTTTAGATGTTTCTTTCATTGTTCTTCTCCTTTTATCTTGATCTCAAATTGATTGTCAGATAAATTATCATTTACCTTATATAATATGTTAAGTTGGGGGTACATTTCAAGAAAAAATTTTTTGTTTTTCTTCTGATGTCCCACCATATTCGAAAAGCTTTTTCTGTTGGAAAAAAATTCTGCTTGGACAGGATGTTTTGGCCTGCCGCTCTGAATACAGACCTCAGAATCCGACATACTGCCGCTTGTTACCGGGTGAATATTCATTCCATCAAGGAGTGCAACGAGCTGTTCTTTTGCCAGCTCGCCTTCTACCAGCTGCCGAAATGCAGGATGAAACGTACCACTTCCGATTTCTCCTCTCTCACTGATGATATCAGAACTTTTCAGTCCTACTCGAATGATATTGATTCCTGCGGCTGTGAGAATTCTGTACATCTTTTTCGTTCGCATCACTGCTTCGGACTCTGGTAGAGGAACATAATCTCCGCGTAGATATTGGCTGTAAAGTTCCGTATCTCTGATGACCACGGTGGGATAAAGCCTGGCGATAGAAGGTCCGATTTTTACGGTTTCTTCAGCTGAATAAATGCAGGTTTCCAAACTGTCTCCGGGAAGACCGATCATCAGCTGAATGCCCAGTTCAAATTCCCATTCTTTGATCAGTTCCGCGGCTCTATAGACGCAGCTGCTGTCATGTCCCCGGCCGGAAAGAGAGAGAACCTGATCATCAAAGGACTGAACCCCCAGTTCAATAGTGTCTACATCGTATTTTTTCAGATTGTCCAGAATTTCTTTGTCAATGTAGTCGGGTCTGGTGGACAGATGAATTTTGTCAATTCTGCCTGCATCTTTGAATTTCTTTACTGTACGCAGATAAACTGTCTGCTCTTCCAAGGAGATGCCTGTAAAGCTGCCGCCAAAGAAGGCCGTCTCAATGGTATCAAGACCGCGGCTCTCTAAAGTGGAAAGCCAGGTTTCCACGGTTGTTTCCACGTCTTTTGCAGTTACCTCCTTCTGATGAGCGGTGATTTTCTTTTGATTACAGAATACACAGTCGTTGGGACAGCCTTTATGGGGAATAAAAATGGGAATGATTGCGTGTTTCTTCACTTTTGTTTTTCCTGCCCTTTCGTCGATATCCCTGCATAGCCGCAGGCTGGGGACAGCTGCGGTTTTCTGTTAAACCGTCTGCTGTCGTTACAGAATGGAACCGATATCCGTCAGCTTGAACTGAGAGAACCATTTGCAGGTCAGGCCCCTTTTTTCTATAAATTCGACAATGGAACCAAAATCAGGATGGCCAAAAAGATCGCCATGGAAGATAACCTCTTTGCCTACTCTGCCGCTGGCTCCGCCGAG
>CABSEO010000322.1 GCA_902476665.1 uncultured Emergencia sp. | reverse complement strand
CGCAGCGCTCTACCAAACTGAGCCACGCTTCGTCAACTGCAAGTGATATTATATTAATTTCTGAAAGGTTTGTCAAGCATTAAATGAAATTAATTTCATGATTCCAGAGATGGTTCATATATATTAATGAAGCGAGAATCAAAAGGGGCAATAACTTGAACGGGTATAGAAGATTTATTGCATATGTATATGAATACAGAAATGGAAGAAAAGCAGAGAATTGTGGCTTTATAAAGCTGGAAGTGCGAGAAGGCAAATGTACCATGGAAATTCATCTGCATGAAGAGAAGCAGATGGAACACTGCAGTATTTATGGATTTATCCGAAAGGAAGGGCTGATACTTGGAATTTGGTTGGGAAGTCTTCAGATCAGTAGGGATCCTGCTGTTAATGTGCTGAAGGCTGATGCAGGGAATATGGGAGATGCAGGGGTCGGTTTGGACCAGTTGTGTGGAATGATACTGGAAACAGACACAGGGGCTTTTATGGGAACCCAGTGGGATGACCTGCCTATCCGGCCGGATCATTTTCAGAAACTGGAAAAAAATGAACAGACAGGGCAGAACGAAGGGGCTTTGGCGGAAATTTCAGAACGAAAACAGGAATCAGAAAAGCAGGACAACGAACAACAGAAAAACGAAAAGCAGGAAAACGAACAGCAGAAAAACAAAAAGCAAGACAACAAGCAACAGAAAAATAAAAAGCAGGAAAATGAACAGCAGCAAGAGGGGGAAGCAAGAAAAGAATCAAAAGGCAGAGAACTTCAGGCAGAGTCTATTCAGGAAGAAGCAGAGGAGAGCCCCGCTTTATTTCCGGACTGTGATCAATGCTGGAGGATTTGCCCAGGGGATTTAAGGCAGATTTGCAGAAAAAACTGCGTATATTGTAATAATCGTTTCTTGCAGCATGGATACAGTCATTTCGGATATATTTTGTTGTGCAGGCAGACAGACGGGCAGTACATACTGGGGGTGCCAGGCATCTATGACCAGCAAGAGCGTTTCATGGCAGAGATGTTTGGATTCCCCTGGTTTAAGGAATGGCCTTTACCTGGAATAAAAAACGGAAAGAGCGGGTACTGGTACAGGATCTGTGCTCCCTGTGAACTGCTCCTGGACAGCAGGAGATGATGAAGCGGCCTGTCATTGGACTCTGGCTGGCCATTGAACTGCTCCGGGTGCTGTTGAGCGTAGTCTTTTAACTGGTAGAAAAGATCGTATTTCATCCGTTTTCCTCCTTAAAAATACGTAATACGGTTAATGCGTCATTGTATGGATGCAGCTGGTTTTATGCTACTGTACGCAGAGTGAACAGCAATGACTTTTTCCTGCTTTCAGAAATCACTTTACAGTTTCTGCTGTTTTCTGATATAATTATATTTCAGATAAGAAAGTAAAAAAACAATATTAGTGTCATAAAATATAAAAATATAGACAAAATAGCAGATGTAATATTAAAAATATATTCCAAATAGCTATCGGTGATAGCAGAACACCTTACGGAAGAATATCTGCTGAACAGGGACTTTGTAAAAATGGGCAGGTAAAATGAAAATTAGGATCAAAGAAAATCAGCAAGAGGCAATCCAGGGGATCACACAGGAATATCCATACGCCTACCATCATGTGAATATAAAAAAGACAAAGGTCCCCTGGCACTGGCATGAAGAACTGGAATTGAATTATGTGGAAGCTGGCTGTGTGAAGGTTTTTACTTCTGGTAAATCTTATATATTCCAGAAAGGACAGGCCTATTTTATAAATTCTAATGTTCTTTGTTCCATGGAAGATGGGGGCGGAGACCAGGCCTGCGTGCTGGAGTCTCATTTGTTTCATTCAACGCTTCTTGCAGGACATTTTAAAAGCATTTATGAAACAAAATATTTAGCACCTATTCTTCAGAATCGTCATCTTGAGATTTTGGGGATTGCCGGAGAAATCAAAAGACAGAGCGAATTGCTGGCAATGCTCATTAAGCTTGGGCGGATGCAGGCGATGGAGAATGTGGAATTTCAAACAAGGAATCTGCTTAGTGAAATCTGGCTGCTGTTGATGGAAGAGGCCAGGGATATGTTTCAAGGGTCAAAAAGAGGACAGTATTCAGAAAATCAGACCAGGATCATGGACATGCTGTCTTATATTCATGAGAATTACGATCATAAGATCCTACTGGAAGAAATAGCAGAGGCTGCATCTGTAAGCAGTCGGGAATGTATCCGCTGCTTTCAGGAGTGTATCCACAAAACTCCCTTTGACTATGTGCAGGATTATCGGATCAGGCAGGCCGAAAAATTGTTGACAGAAACCGATTTGTCTGTGACAGAAATTGCATATGCCACAGGTTTTTCTGGCAGTGCCTATTTTGGAAAAGTATTTAAAAATCTTACTGGAAAAACACCAGGGAATTATCGAAAAGGAAAAGATAAATGACTGAACAGGAAAAATATATGAAAGAAGCCATCCGTCAGGCAAAAAAAGCACTGGCACTGAAGGAGGTTCCCATTGGCTGCGTGATCGTATATGAAGGAAAGATCATTGCAAGGGGTTATAATCGGAGAAATACTGATAAGAATACCCTTTCCCATGCAGAATTGAATGCAATAAAAAAGGCAAGCAAAAAGCAGGGGGACTGGAGACTGGAAGGGTGCACTATGTATGTGACCCTGGAACCATGCCAAATGTGTGCGGGGGCTCTGGTTCAGTCACGAATTGATGAGGTGGTGATCGGCAGTATGAATCCTAAGGCCGGATGTGCAGGATCGGTATTAAATCTTCTTGAAATGGATGGGTTTAATCATAAAGTAAAGGTGACAAGGGGTGTTTTGGAAGAAGAGTGCTCTCATATGCTGTCTGCTTTTTTTGCAGATCTCAGGGAAGAAAAAAAGCGCCTGAAAATACTGGCGCGTCAGAAAATGGATTAAAATATGAAATTATTATAATAATAAAAGAATATGTGATATATTTATTTTTGCGCGCCGCACCTCGGAATGCATCCACAGACGTTACCTTTACAGTTAACTCGGCCCAGGCACCCTCACGGCACACAGAAGGTTCTGCTTAGTGCTGCTGCATTCCTG
>CABSEO010000321.1 GCA_902476665.1 uncultured Emergencia sp. | reverse complement strand
TAAAATTCATTGAATCTGTGGAAGGTGTGGAAGCCGTTTTCGTGGACAGAGACGGTAATCTGACAAAGACCAGCGGACTTACTTCTTTTGTGGAAGAGTAAAACGCATATGGACAGAAAATACAGCAGCTGTTATACTGATAGAAAAGAACGAATGTTTGTTTAGAGGAAGAGAGTCAGGTGATTATGGCGAAGAAGGGAAAGACAGTGTTTGTCTGTCAGGAATGCGGCTATGAGAGCAGCAAGTGGATAGGGCAGTGCATCTGCGGCGCCTGGAACTCCATGGTGGAGGAGAAGGTTATGCCGGCAGCAGAAGATGACAGCAGAAGGAGAACTTCTGCCGGCGCAAAGCCGGCCAGACTGAAAGATATAGAAGGAAGCGGAGATTATATCAGAATCGATACGGGAATCGGCGAGCTGAACCGGGTACTGGGCGGCGGACTGGTGAAAGGATCGCTGACGCTGATTTCAGGAGAGCCGGGAATCGGGAAATCCACCATGATTATTCAGGCGGCGGCCAATCTGGCACGGACACTGGGAACGGTGCTCTATGTTTCGGGGGAGGAATCGGAGGCGCAGATTAAGATGAGGGCTGACAGAGTATGCGGCCGGCTCAGTGACAGTCTGTACATTCTGTCGGAAACCAATATAGAGAATATCCGGCATGTATGCGAAAACCTGAAACCGGAGTTTTTAATCATAGATTCTATTCAGACCATGTATACCCAGACCCTGGATTCTGCTCCGGGCAGCGTATCTCAGGTCAGGGATGTGGGAAACCAGCTGATGAAACTGGGGAAAACTGGAAATATTCCGGTGTTCATCGTTGCCCATGTGACAAAGAATGGAGAACTGGCGGGACCGAAGATTGTGGAACATCTGGTAGACTGTGTGCTGAACTTTACCGGAGAGCGGGATCACGATCTGAGGATTCTGCGGGTTTTTAAAAACAGATTTGGCACCACCAGCGAAATCGGAGCCTTTCAGATGGAGGAAGGCGGCCTTAAAGAGATTCAGAATCTGTCTGCCACTTTTCTGGAGTCCACTGCGGTGCAGACGGAGGGCTCTGTCACCACTGCAGTCTATGAAGGCAGCAGACCTGTTCTTTTTGAAGTGCAGGCACTGACAGCTCCTGCCAATGTGGGATTTGCAAGAAGAACTGCGGTGGGCATTGATCATCAGCGCCTGAACATGATTCTGGCGGTTCTGGAAAAGAAGGCGGGCATGACTATGATTAATCAGGATGTCTATGTCAACGTGGTAGGAGGAATGCGGCCTGACAGCACTTCTGTGGATCTGGCCGCGGCTCTGGCGGTATATTCCTCCATGCGCGGGATTGTCTGCCCTAAAAGAACTCTGGCTATCGGAGAAGTCGGGCTGACTGGAGAACTTCGATCAGTGCAGCATGCGGAAAAAATTGTCTCAGAAGCTGTCCGCATGGGTTATGAACAGATTATTCTGCCGAAGAAAAATGCGGATCGTATCGGTACAGGCAAGGTGAAGGACTGCATTCTGGCAGGCGCGGAAAATATCTACGATGCCATTGACGCTTTTCGCGGAGAATAGATAGAAGGAGTTACTCTCTATGGAGGAATACCGTCCATGGAAAGTGACTCCTTTTGCTTCTTAAGACCCATTGTGACCGGAAAGTGCCGAGTCCTTGTCAGAAAACAGGTAGTTTTCCGTTAAAGACTATTCAGCCGGCTGCTCCTGCCACTGTTTTGTCGTTTCCATCACTGCCAAAGGTGCGGCTTATCTGTTTTTCTTTAAAACCCTGCTTTTTTACTTGAAACTTGGCTTATCATCTTAGGAATAAACGATATAGTCATATCTGTTATATATTCATATGGCAGCTGGGTTTTCTAAAGTGTTTTAACTGTAGCTTTTAGCATAGTCTGGATTTGAGATTCCGACCTTTTTATTTAGGTGTAATATCAGGGTCACTTTAGATTGTAGTCTTTCACATTATTTGTCCGCCTTGAAACTCTACGAAAATTCGTATATAATAAACTGGTCAAAGACGTATGAAACATAAGTGATTTATATAATGGGAGGTGTGAAATGAAAGGGTATTTATCGATTCGGGATGCGGCGAAAAAATGGGGTGTATCGGAGCGCCGGATTAACCAGTATTGTTCTGAAGGGCGTATCCCCGGTGCGGAGCGGTTCGGCGGTTCCTGGGCGATTCCCGCTGATGCAGAAAAACCCGGCGATCCCCGTAAACAGAAAAAGCAGACCGCACCTCTAAAAACATATAAAACGCCGGAGCTGTTTCCCGGCTTTATGCCTCTGATGAACACGCCCTTTGAACCGGGGCACTGTACACAAACCATTGAGAAAATGAAAGCAGGTCCTAAAAAGGATATTGCTCTGGCAGAATACCACTATTTTAGCGGGCAGGCAGAAAAGGCCATGCAGGAAACTGAGGCTTATCTTACGGCAGAAGATGGAGGAATCCGTCTTTCTGCCTGCTGGATTTTTGCTTATTCCTGCCTGACCATGGGGCGCATTGACCACGCACGACGCGCTTTGCACGAAATCCAAAGTATGTTGGCGGATGGCGGGAAAACTGCCCCTCCGGTTCGTGCCATGGAAGCATTTGTGGCTTTTGCTGCAGCTGTGCTGCTGCATCTGCCTATGCCGGAGAGAATACCGCCAACAGAGGCGTTCCTGCCGCTGCTGCCGCCTGGTGTGCGAGCCTTTGCCCTGTATGTGCAGGCTCACTATCTTTATCTGAAAGAAGAATATGCCCACAGCGCCGGGATTGTGGAGGCCACCCTTGCCATGGGAGCATCCGCTTATCCTATCTCTGCTATTTATCTGCACTTGGTGGCCGTAATGGACTATATGAGCATGAAGCTGACGGATCAGGCCCAGGCTCATCTGCTGGCGGCGTGGGAGATCGCCCGACCAGATGATCTGATCGAAGGCTTCGGGGAACATCATGGACTTTTGGGGGGAATGCTGGAGGCGACTATCAAGCCAAAATGGCCAGAAGATTTTAAAAGAATTATTGACATCACCTATCGTTTCTCTTCCGGCTGGCGTAGAGTTCATAACCCTATTACCGGACATGATG
>CABSEO010000320.1 GCA_902476665.1 uncultured Emergencia sp. | reverse complement strand
TTCAACACTGTCATAACCCCAACATATATGTCACCACCATACATATGCAATGTGGAATTACAGAATATCTGTACCAGCCCATTCGTAAACTGCATCATAAAACCCGAAATTCCAAGTGCCATAATCTCTTTTACCCGTGCCCATTCTATTACCATTGCAGGCGATTCAGACGCAGTGTGACTTTCTTTCCTGTAAGAAATCTTAACACCCATATTCCGGAACAGATCTGGGAAATAATCGTTGCAAGTGCAGCACCTCTTACTCCCATATGCAATCCAAAAATAAAAATCGGATCAAGAATAATATTTAAAACTGCTCCAATCAGCACCATCAGCATTCCCATGTTTCCAAATCCCTGACAGTTAATAAATGGATTTAATCCCAGTGAGATCATAACAAATGGTGTTCCGATCAGATAAATTGTGATGTAATCTCCTGCATACGGAAATGTTACATCGCTGGCTCCAAATGCATACAGAATCGGTTTATAGAACAGATAGCTCACTGCCATCAGTATTATACTTGAAATCAGAAGCATGGAAAATGTATTTCCCATTAATTTCTCTGCCTCTTCATGATTTCCTCTTCCAAGCTCCATTGCACAGAGAGGACTTCCGCCGTTTCCAAACAAATATGTAAATGCCGTGATCATTGTGATTACCGGAAAGCAGATGCCAACCCCTGCAGTGCTGTTGCCCCGGCTCCCGGAATCCTTCCAATATACATACGGTCTACAACATTGTACAACAGGTTCAGAAGCTGTGCCAACGTCATCGGAATCGAGACCTCCAGAATATTCCGATATACATTTCCCTTCGAAAAATCCGTCTGATGTACTTTCATTTCCCGGTTCCACCTTCTTTTATAGTACTGCGAACGCTGTCCGCCATAGCTTTTTTCTTATGTATATTATAGCACCCCCGTTTCTCTCCTTCCAGATATTCCAGCTGATTTTACCTCTATTCTCTATTTTTTCAACTTAACACAACACAATCTCACAGTTTTATCATTATTTTTCGTCATGAAACCACATGTTCTTCTCTTTAAAAGCCACAAAAATACATGATTATCTCTTGTTTTTAGACTTAAAACAGAGTATAATAAAAATAGTTTTAATCGAAATATTATATTCCCATATGAATGGATGGAGGTATTATGGCTGAAAATTATAATGGTATGGCAGTAGGGATTTTTGAACTTGACAGTTTTGCTGCCTGCTTCGTAGCTCTTGATGCTGCTTCTAAAGCAGCAAATGTAAAGATTCAGAACATTGAACGTAATCGTCTTGGTGCAGGTGCCTGTGTAAAGATGCGTGGTTCTGTTTCTGATGTAACCGCTGCAATGGAAGCAGCAATCCATGTCGCAGAACCTATTTCCAAAGTTGTTTCCCATACAGTGATCGCATCCCCGGCTCATGATACAGAACCGGCCATGTATATGACTGCAAACAAATAACCCGCAATACGAATACATATTAAAGTGAGGACTATAGAATGAGATATGGAGCATTTGGATTAGTAGAAGTGGTCGGAAGCAGTAACGCTGTTATCGTAATCGACCAGATGCTGAAGACCGCTGACGTTTCTTTCCTGACCTGGAACGGAAAATGCGGCGGACACGAAACTGTTTTTATGACCGGTGATGTATCTGCCGTTGCTGCAGCTGTACAGGCAGTCAAAGAAAATCCACCATGTGAGATTGTTTTTGCTGCCGTCATCTCCAATCCATCTGAAGAAACGGTACGTCTCGCAGAAGAAGATGCCGAAAAACACGGCTTTCTGAAGAAGCCGGTGAAAAAAACTACTACAAAAAAATAAAAAAACGGCTTTATTTACACGAAATAAAAACCGGCCATACAGGAAATATGCTTCTTGTATGATCGGTTTTATTTTATCCCAGGGGAATGTCTATATCCTGAAGTTCCCTCGCATCTTCAATCTTAAAGTACGTCACATCTTCAGGATGTCTGTTTATGATCTGTTTTCCGCCTTTATCGCCGGTAATTTCCATCAGTTCCTGATAATATTCCCGTGAGAAGATACATGGATTTCCGGTTTTGGTGCCAAAAATGGTGCATGCCATTCCTTTCTGCTCATCCCGAAACTTGTCTACCAGGTTGATGATGGTCTCTGCGGTAAGCCAGGGCTGGTCAGATACCGTAAACAGGCATGCCGACGAATCTTTTGCAGTGGCAAGCCCAATCTGCATGGAAGATGAGATACCACGCTCTGGCTGTGGATTGATCAGTACTTTCACTCCCAGTGTATTTGCTTTGGCGGCTATTTCTTCATACTGGGTGACGACTATAATCTCACAGTCTCCAAGTTCTGATGCTGCCTTTTGAAGTTTCGCAAGTGTCCGCAGATACATCGGCATTCCATCAATTTCATACAGCAATTTGTTGGAACCGAAACGACGGCTGTTTCCTGCTGCGAGCATAACAAGTGTAATCTTTTCTCTGGCAAAATCGCAACTGTTATAATACTCTTTCTGTAAACTTCCCCACACTACATGAATTCTCTGCTGCTCCAGTTTCCCTGCAATCCTCTCTGCTGCTTCAGCTTTTCCCGGAATATCTGCTTTGTTTAGCAAAACACGATACTCCCGTTCATCCACGCACTTTCTTAAACCATCCCTCGAAACAGCGATCTCCACGATATCATCCTCAGTAACCGTCTCTTCTATCCCTTTTCCAAGAAACTTCGCAACTTTCTCCGCTCTATGACAGGTCTTCTGAATCGGCTCTCCGAGGGCATCCATACCCACAACTCCAATAAGCAGATCCACCAACTCCGGAATCACCGGTTCCCATTCTTCCGGTACCTTAAGTGGCAGACGTTTCGCACCATCTGCTTCGATCAGAAGAACATCTGACAGCCCTCTCAGTTCCTCCAGTTTTTCTTCCGAAAGGCGGACGGTTTCGGTCCCGTTTATATATAGTTTGCCGCTGTCCGGAGCATCGAGTGTCCCGATGATCTGAAGCAGGGTAGTTTTTCCCGCCCCGCTCGGACCGACAATTGCTACGATCTCACCCTCGCCTATCGTCAAGTCGATTCCTTTCAATACTTGCAGGGAGCCGAAGCTTTTGGTTATTCCTTCTGTTTGTAT
>CABSEO010000319.1 GCA_902476665.1 uncultured Emergencia sp. | reverse complement strand
GACGGAAACCTCGGCTTTTCCTCGCTTGATGCTTTCTTTTACAGCGTTCTTCACCTTGTCCTCGGCAAAAGAATATCTTCTTGGCATTCTTACGGAAATATCAGAATATCTGTGATTCACAGACTTTATCTCTACAATGATGCACCGCTTTCCATCATCATATTCTCCTCTGCCAAAACCTGTCATACTTTTTATCATCTAATTGTCCTCTTTTCTTTATATCTTCATGATAACGGAATTATTTTATCATAAATTCCTGCCGTTGACAAATCAATCTGTGACAGGGTACAATATTAAAAGTATTGCAGAAAAGAGGTTAACCCATTATGGCTTTTGATGGAATTATCACCTGTGCTATGGTTAAAGAGCTGCAGGATACCATTTTACTTGGAAAAATTGAAAAAGTGTATCAGCCTGAAAACGACGAGCTGGTTTTTCACATACATACAAAAAAGGGCAATGTAAAGCTCTTTGCATCAGTTAACAGTGCCCACAGCCGCCTGCATTTTATCGAAGACAACCCGCAGAATCCTCCGGCCCCACTGGCCTTCTGCATGCTTCTCCGCAAACATCTGCAGGCAGGACGAATTGTGGATATCTCCCAGAAAGATTCCGAACGCATCATCGAAATTTCTCTGGAAACACTGAATGAACTGGGATTTACCGTATCTAAAAAACTTATCTTTGAAATCATGGGGAAACACAGTAATGTAATTCTGGTAGATATGACTACAGGCAAAGTGATTGACAGCATCAAGAGAATTTCCATTGATGTCAACCGTGTACGCCAGATTCTGCCCGGCAGGCAATACCAGTATCCGCCAGTACAGGACAAAATTTCCTTTAAAGACATCTCGGCAGAACAACTTTCCTCTATCAGCGGAGGGCCAAAAGAAATTCTGGCCAGAGTAGGCGGCATTTCCCCTGCTGTAGCCGCAGAGCTGGCAGAAAACAGCTGCCGCGCAGAATGGCTGCACCGGCTTCTTTCCGGCATAAGAAACGGAACGAGTTGTCCTCATGTCTATACTGATGATAAAGGTGTGCCACAGGAGTTTCACATTGCTGATCTTTCCCAGTATGAAGGGGCTGCTCAGCGGCTGGACTTTGACACACTGAGCAGATGTCTCGCCTACTATTTCGATCATAAGCAGTCTTCCAACAGGGCCAGACAGAAATCCCATGATCTGGTCAAGACGGTGTCGGGACTTTTAGACAAGCTTTACCTGAAAAAACAACGTCTCTCAGAGGATCTTCTGAAAGCGGAAAATTCAGAGGATCTGCGTCTATTCGGCGAACTTTTGACTGCCAATCTTCACCTTGCCAAAGCAGGCGATAAAGCTGTAGAAGTGCTTAACTATTACGATGGATCCACTGTAAAAATTCCACTGGACCCGCGTTACACTCCTGCAAAAAATGCACAGCAGTATTTCAAACGGTATGGAAAAGCAAAGACAGCGGTAAAGGAAAAACAGATACAACTTGCAGAAAATGATGAGGACATCAGTTATCTGGAATCAGTACTTACTTACCTGAACAACACTGACAGTGTGGAAGAAATTGAGGCCCTTCGCAGTGAACTGGCAGAAACCAGCTATATCCGCAAAAGAAAAAGTGGGTTTAAGGAAAAAAAATACAAAGCGCAGCCTCATCACTACACCCTCTGTGATGGTACCCAGGTACTGGTTGGGCGCAACAATAAAGAAAACGATCTTCTGACTCTGAAAACCGCATCCAAAAACGATCTGTGGCTTCACACAAAAGATATCCCAGGCTCCCATGTCATTGCGCAGACGTCTGGCAGAGAGCTGTCCGAAGAGGCTCTCTTTCAGGCTGCAGCTATCGCCGCCTATCACAGCAAAGGCCGCACCTCAGAAAATGTACCGGTAGACTATGTTCCTGTAAAGTATGTAAAAAAACCTTCGGGCGCCAAACCGGGTATGGTTATCTTTACAAATAATCGTACCCTGTGGGTCAATCCAGCTCTGCCTGAGGAAAAAAAACAGGATAAATAATCAAAATGAAACAGCGAAGCAGCGGCACCTGCATCAAAGACGCAGAATCCGCTGCTTTATTTCGTACCTTAAAAAACTTGATCTATGCGAAACAATCTGTTATTTCATAGAAGCCTTTCCCACAATCTGCGTTTCTATGAGAAGTTTTGAACCATGTCCCGCCATTTCATAAAAGTCCTCATAGACTTTGATTTCCGTCAGAATCTCTCCCTCTGCCCCCTGCTCTTTTGCTCTGGCAAGAGATCTCTGCTCCGCAATTTCTTTTCCCCGTTCGACAGCATCCTGATAATACTCGAAGAATTCCGCCTTTTCACCGCCTGTCAACATATAGTTACTGCATCCGTCCTTAAATGCACATGGAGCGATTCGCACAACATATTCACTGACCACGCTTCCCACTGCAGCTCCGATAGCATTGGCAACAATGGCATAAGGAGGAAATTCTGCTGAAGTATTCAGCAGTCTTCCCATATCTTCCATAAAAATTCTAGCAGGAGCGCCGATACCAATCAGGCTGGTTTCTGCTGAAAAATCAGGCTCGATAAAAGCGTTTTTCTGTTCCGAGAATTTTCTTTCAAAGATGGAGTCCGTCAGCTTTTTCAATGATCTGATATCATTTTCCGTCAGAACTGTATCTCCCTCATATTTCAGCAGAATGCTGACAAGATGATTATACAGTCTTCCTTTTGCAAGCTTATAAATTCTGTCGCATACCTCCATAAACGGCTTCCTTACTGCCATAGACAAATAGGTGATACCATATCTTGAAGCTTCACTGCAGTAATCAGTGAAGTCTCCTTTTACATGCATGACATCTGTCGGAGTTACGCCGCAACGAATGATTACCCCTTCGTTCTCCAGTCTTTCTGTCTTTAAAATATATGGGCTGATACCAACTGCATCAGCTGCATCTGCAAAAATCAGAGGGCCGTCTTTCAGTGCCTCAATCAGAGTCCTTTCACCGGTATTAAATTTCTCCAGATGGTTCGGCACATTCTGAAGGAGGAAAAACTGATAGGCTGGATAGCTGTATACAGCATAGTCCTCAGTAAGTTCACGAAGCTTTTCAACCACATAAGGATATTTTGCTCCAATCAT
>CABSEO010000318.1 GCA_902476665.1 uncultured Emergencia sp. | reverse complement strand
CTGCCATTGGTGTTCTGGTGTTTCAGGAAGGTCTGTCAGTGGGAAAATTTGCAGGAATTTGCTGTGTGCTGGCATCTATTGCAGTGATGAATCTTTTTGTGAAAGATAAAAAATCAGAAGCAGATCAAATTGAAAATGAAGAAGTGTTTTAACAGGACATTGGACAAAACCTGGTTTTAGGGATATAATGCCAGTAAGACTTTGATTGGGAAGGACATGATGATAAATATTTTTCAGTTCAAAGGAGGCAATACATGATACTGAACTTTAAGAAGATAGAGGAAAGAGAAGTGGAGCAGTTCAAGGGTGGAGAAAAATCTGCCTTTATCAGAGGTTTTGAAGACGAAAACAACAAGATTATGCTCTTCAGACTGGAACCGGGAGCGTCTGTAGGAAGACACCGTCATCAGGGTAACAGCGAAACAATCTATCTTCTGAAAGGAAGAGGAAAGGTTCTTTCTGACGGAACCTATCATCAGGTTTCTGCAGGACAGTGTCTTTACTGTCCTGAAGGTGAAGAGCACAGCCTGATAAACGATGGTGACGAAGATTTGATTTTTTTTGCAGTGGTACCGGAACATCACAGATAAATTACGAAAATCAGAGGGCAGTTTTATCAAGACATGATGAAACTGCCACTTTTTCTGTATCTGCTGCAATATTTTCTTTGTGGAACCTGATATAATAAATTTATATTGGTGAAAACAAAAACAGCAGAAAGGAAGGTCATGCTCATGATTGGAATTGGAATTGATACAGGCGGTACCTGCACTGATGCGGTGGTGTTGGACACGTCAGATCACCAGGTCCTTTCACAGTGCAAGACTCTGACGACGAAACAGGATCTGAAAGAAGGAATTCTGACAGCACTGAAAGGACTTGCTTCTGAACAAGTCAGCAAGGCACAGTATATTTCTCTTTCCACCACACTGGCCACAAATGCCTGCGTGGAGGGTAAAGGCGGACGTGCTAAACTGCTGTTTATCGGTGTAAATCCGGATCTTGTACAAAAGGTAGGGGATGATTACGGTCTTCCGTCTATGGACGAAATCTATTTCATGGCGGGAGATCCGAAAATGCCTGACAGTCCGGAAAACACACCGGACTGGGAAAAGCTCAAGAAGGATATAGATGACGCTTTTTCAGGCTATGACAGTGCAGCTATTGTGCAGATGAACCCGAGATATAATGATGGGGTTTATGAGCTTACAGCAGAATCTCTGATTAAGGAAAGGCTGGGAATTCCGTGTGTACGCGGTTATGATCTGTATCAGGAGCTTAACGTACAGAGAAGAGGCGCCACGGCGCTGCTCAATGCACGTCTGCTTCCTGTTATGGAATCCTTTTTTTCCTCAGTTGATCGTTCTCTGGAGGAAATGGGGCTTGATCTGCCCATTGTCATTGTGCGCAGTGACGGAAGTATTATGAGTAAAGAATTTGCTATGACGAGGCCGGTGGAGACCCTGCTGTGCGGCCCTGCTGCCAGCATGATCGGGGCTATGGAACTTTCTAAATACAGAGATGCCCTGATTGTGGACATGGGAGGCACCACCAGCGATGTGGCTTTTGTAAAGGATGGAGAGCCGGTAACTACAGAGGCCGGTATTTCTGTCGGTTCATGGAAGACTATGGTGAAGGGTGTGTCTATCGATACCTTTGGTCTGGGTGGAGACAGTGCGGTAAAATATAAAGGTAGAGAGCTTTACCTGGATACTCGTCGCTATGTACCTCTTTGTATGCTGGCACAGGCACATCCGGAAGTGATTAAAAAACTGCAGACACTGGTTCACATTGATCGGCCGTTTGCTTATCCGGCTCATGAGTTTTTTCTTCTGGTGTCAATGCCTTCTGACCTGGAGAGGTTTACCGTCAGTGAACGACGTTTTATCAATGCTCTGGCGCAAGGCCCTCTGTCTTTCAAAGAAGCTGCTGACGCTGCCGGAATCAGTCCTCATGTTTTGCAGATGAAGAGGCTTGAAGATGAGGGCATCATTATGCGTGCCGGTATGACCCCTACAGATGCTATGCATGTGCGGGGAGATTACACGGATTTTGAGGCAGAGGCATCCCATCTTGGCGCAGCATATCTTGCTACTGTAACGAATCTTGAGATTGAACAGGTCAGTCTGCAGATTTACAATCTGGCAAAGTCCAGACTTTACAGCAATCTGGTCAGGATTTTTATGAAATACAGAACAGGCTGCGATATGACTCAGGAAGAGACGGAGCATCTGGAGAAGCTGACTTCTCTGATTTTTGAAGACTTTGCCCTGAAAAGGGAGTCCTGTCTGCTTCCGGCATTTACCACCACTTCTAAATTGATTGGCATAGGTGCGCCTACAAGAATCTTCCTGGAAGATGTGGCAGAACTTCTGGGTACGGAAGCAGATTTTCCGGCTTATGCGAAGGTGGCCAATGCTATCGGTGCTGCTATGGGAAATATCAGTACAGAATGTGTGATCAGGATTGAGCCGTATAAAGGCATCAAGAGTTCCTATCTTACTTACGTTATTATGGGAGGTCCAAAGACTTATTCTCTTCCGGAATATGAAGAGGCAGTCGCTGAAGCAAAAAAGCTTGCAAGAGAAGGCGCATTGCAGCGTGCAAGACAGCAGGGAGCGGAAGGGGAAGTTGAAATAGAAATTACAGTCAGAGAAAATACTTACCGCAGAAACAAATATGCTCATGAAGAGCTGTTGGATACGGTAATTACAGCAAAGGCTGTAAACAGAAAAAGGTAAAAGTATCCATCCTGTGGGAGACTGGAAATCACAGAGGGCTGAAGAGGACTCATGGCCCCAGAAGGATATTTCTGTATTCAGAAACTAATGAACTGCAGTTGGCAAAGGGGATAAAACTATGTCTGAATTACAGATTGCATGGCTGGAGCTGGGAACGGTAGGAGGACTTGGCTCAATTCTGGTTTTGATTGGCATCATGACCGATGTACTTGCTAAAAAGCAGAACAGTTCATGTACAGATAAAACTAAAGGAATTGTTGTAAAATACGGATTTCCGGGAAACGGCATAATGTATCCGATCGTAGAATATACTGTTGCCGGCAACCGGTACCGGGTGAAGAAAAGATTTCGAGGGATAAAGATAAAGAAAATCTCTGGACTTCCTGTGAATGTACAGGCTG
>CABSEO010000317.1 GCA_902476665.1 uncultured Emergencia sp. | reverse complement strand
GCGCGGCCACTTCCCCAAGACCCCAGCCTTTAGTCGCACAGCAATAAGCCTGTACAATCAGAAGACATACATAGATGCCCAATGCCAGACCGTGTCTCCTTGTCATCTCAATCTTATTTTTGATTCCCTCAATTTCGATATCTCCCTTAAGCTGTCGCTCATACTCTTCACGAATATAGCTTCTGGAAGGATCTTTTGTAATTCTCCGGCAGTAAACAAGTACGCTGATCAGTGCCAGCACAAAGAATACGCAAAAACAGATCACTCTGTACCAGAGAGCCGAAAACATGGGCAGTCCCACAAGATTCTGAGAAATACCCGTAGTATACATGTTAAGCATACCGCTGGCCCAGCCGGAGCAGGATGCCATCATAATAGTGGCCATGGCGGCAACCCGGTCATATCCGATTGCCAGAATAATGGAAGTAGTGATTCCATAAAAAGGATAGGAAGCTTCTCCAAAGCCAAGAATTCCAGTCCATGCAAAGAGGGCAAAGAAAATCAGAATTACTCCCAGTCTGAAAGAATGATTCTTTTCTACAGCACCCATAATTTTAGTAAGTCCTGCGCCAAAGGCCCCTGTTTCCTCCAGAAAATTAATAACACCGCAGGTTATCAGAAGACCGGCAATAATATCGGCCCCCTGAACAAATCCATCATATATAGCTTTGAAAAAGCTGAATACGGTGACAGGATTTTCAGCTTCAACATAATGAAATTTGTCAGGCAGAACAACGTCCCGGCCTATTGCCTCATCATACACTCTTTCGAACTGACCGCTGGGGACAATGTATGACAGAATGGCCACACATGTCATGATGATCAAAAGAACAACGATAACATGTGGCATTTCAAATTTTCTCTTTTTTTCCATCATTTCCTCCTTAATTATACTAAGTGCTCCATAAAAAAGATATTTTTTCAAATATCTTTGCAAATAATGTGCCATTCGAAGCCATTGCTGATTAAGGCGTTTTTTCGGAAATTATCAAAAAAAACACAAAACAGCATCTGGATTCCATTCATTGCATCCGTTTTTATCCTATTATTTAATTATTCTGTCTATCGGATGGCGGATGAAACATGGATTTGAACAGTTCCTTAATGATGTAGTCAGACTCATAATCTTCAATAAAAAAATGCATCGAAACTGATGCACTTTAATTCTTCTTTTTCAGTGATTCATCTTATTGGTTCTGCCCTGCCTATCGCTGCCCACAGAGTTCTTTCATTTTTTCCACAGCATCCTGTGCCAGCTCTCCGATAGACTGACTGCCTACACCTGCCACCAGGTTATCACAGCGGTTCATGGGAACCAGTACACGAACTGCGGAGCTTTGCGCTACTGCCACAGCCATCTTTGGAGTTACCTCTCCCAGAAGAGAATCCGCAATGACAATACCGACAGGTCCTGCGATGACATCAGCTCTTCGGCTTGTCACAATAACAGAATTCTCCCCCGTAGCGGCCTCGTCAGCTCCCGCTTTCAGCATAGTGGATGTTGCCACGGCGTTGGTACCCACTGCCATAATCTCAGCCTTTGGAAATTCCTTTCTGATTCCTTCTATCAACAGCTTGCCAAGTCTTCCGCCCTGGCCGTCTATGACTAAATAACGCATAATATCCTCCCTGATCGGTGATTTATTTTTTCTATTCTTTGATTATTTCTATTCTATCACGGCTTTTTTCCCTTTTCTACGTTTTTTAATCCTTCTCTCCCGAAAAAATACCGAACAGACTGTCTTTGTGATACAATAATCATAAGTATGGAGGCATATTATGATTAAATTTTCAACAGACAGACTCAATATGACAGCTCTTACCACTGATTATCTTTCATCTACTCATGCCTACGCATCCGATCCTGAAAACACCTTGCATATGCTTTTTATGCCAAAGTGTTCTCTGGATGAAACAAAAAAATATCTGCTGATGGCAGAAAGAGAATGGGGCAAGGAAAGCAGCCGCTGCTTTGAGTTGGCCATATTACTAAAAAGGGAAAAAACAGCAGATGAAAAAGATATACATATCGGTTCTCTGAGTGTATATTTAAGCGAAGACAGAACCAGCGCCGAGGTAGGCTGGATTCTTGCAAAAGAGTATTGGAGAAAAGGCTATGGACTGGAAGCGGCAGCAGGTCTAATCGACTGGTGCAGAAAGATTCCGGGACTCAGTCGCCTGACTGCTCACTGCGATGAAGCAAATCTGCCTTCGCGAAGAATCATGGAAAAACTGGGATTTATCCTGATCGACAGCAAAGGCAGACGAAAAAACCGCAGCAGTAAAACAGAAAGCTGTGAATATACTTATCTTCTGGAATTCACTTCTTGCCAAAATCCACAATCCGATCACTGATATGTTCTACCATAGGCAGATCATGAGAAATCAGAATCATGGTCAGATTCCAACGGTCATGAAGATTCTTGAGCAAGTGTATGATCTGAGACTGGGCAGATACATCAAGGGATGAAACAGGTTCATCTGCAATGAGAAAATTCGGCTCTGTCATCAGTGCTCTGGCGATTGCCGCCCGTTGCCTCTGTCCCCCTGATACATCGTAAGGAAATCTTTCCGCAAGTTCGGTATCCAGTTCCACCAGCTCCATGGCTGCATACACCTTTTTTCTCAGTTCCTCTTTTGAGAGGGGCAGTTTTTGCTTTTTTCTCTGCAGCAAAAGTGGCTCCCCGATAATCTGCCACAGTTTCATACGCGGATTGAAAGCTGACGCTGAATCCTGAAAAATCAGTTGTCTGCTGCATTCCTCCGCAAATTCTATCTTGCCGGCATCAGGAGGATAAATCCCCATTAGACATCTTGCCAATGTAGATTTGCCACAACCAGAAGGTCCGATAATTCCAACGATCTCTCCCTTTTTTACTGTCAGAGAAAAATTTTCAAGTACTTTCTGCCTTGTGCCCTTATTTAGCGGAAAACTCTTTGATAAACCGGTAACCGTAAGAATATGAGGCTCCAGACATCTTTTCCCTTTCTCTTCCCTCACCGATCCATGATAATGACTCTCTTCCGTACCGTAAAGCGCATATCGGATCAGTTTTTTTGTATAATCATGACGTGGACCTGTGAAAATATCTTCCGCCCTTCCGGTCTCCACGATAACCCCATCTTTCATAACAGCAATTCTGTCTGC
>CABSEO010000316.1 GCA_902476665.1 uncultured Emergencia sp. | reverse complement strand
TGGATATGGATTTAAAAAAATATCAGTGCACTATGGAGTTGGGATTGATGACCGATACACAGGACATTTGGGGAAATGTTCTGGAAAGACGTCCTGTAAACTGCTCTGAGGAGGAGGTTCGGGAAGTTCTTTCCAGATTCTGCGGTATCATCGATCAGAAACCGCCCATGTATTCGGCATTGAAGGTGAACGGAAAAAGACTTTACGAGTATGCCAGAGAGGGAAAGACTGTAGATGTAAAAACAAGAAAAATCTACATCAGATCTCTGGAAGTTCTCAGCATCTTCCCTGAAGGTGAAAAAACAGTTACCTTTACGGTGGAATGCTCGAAAGGAACCTATATCAGAACAATTTGTCAGGATGCCGGTATGGCTTTGGGATGTCTTGCAGTCATGTCGGAACTGAAAAGAGTGGAGAGCGGCATTTTTACAGAGGATGACTCCATTGATCCCGACCAGCTGAAAGACATGAATCTCTCCGAAACAGAAAAAAGGCTGCATCCCGTCTGGGAGCCGCTGATTCACTTTGGAGAGATTGTTACTTCTAAGGAAGCCGGGCTGAAGTTTTCCACCGGCTGGCATTTGCCTCTGAAATACTGTGAAATCAGAAAACATCCGGAATTTGAGAAGAAGGACTTCTATCTGCCCATTCGTGAGGAATTCCGCAGAGCATATAATATCTTTGCAACTATTGACGGCAGAATGACCTTTCTGGGGACAGGATTTTATGATCCGAATTACAGGAAAGTGATTGCTGATAAAATCTTTTATGTGAGGTGAGGGCAATGAAAATTTTTGAAACACTGGACAGTATAACGGGAATCAAACCGACAGCTGTTGCCCTTGGTAACTTTGACGGTGTACATCTGGGACATCAGGAGCTGATTAGACGAGCTGTAGAACGAGCACAGGCGGAAGGTCTTAAATCGGCAGTATTCACCTTCTCCAATCATCCCAAAGATTTGCTTCCAAAGGAAAAGAAAGTAAAAAATATTCTGTCCAAGAGGGATAAAGAGCAGATTATTGAGTCTTTAGGCGTGGATTATCTGTTTAATATTCCCTTTACAAGAGAAATCATGACTATGTCCCCTGCCGATTTTGTGGAAAAACTGCTTCTGCGCAAATTTGAAATGAAGGCGGCTTTTTGTGGTTTCAACTACCATTTTGGCTTTAAAGCACAGGGAAATCCTGAAGTTCTGAGGCAAATGGGCGGTGAAAGAGGATTTGATGTAACAGAAATGCCGGCCTACAAGATCAAAGGAGAAATTGTAAGTTCTTCGCTGATTCGTACACTGATCGCTTCCGGTCAGGTGGAGAAATGCGAAACATATATGGGGCGAAATTATTATATAGGCGGTGAGGTGGTTGTCGGTAACCGGCTGGGAAAAAAGCTGGGGTTTCCGACTTCCAATCTGGTGATTGATCCGTCCATGGTAACGCCGCCAAACGGTGTTTATGTTACATACTGCGACTATAACGGAGTTCGTTATCCTAGTGTAACCAATGTAGGTATTAAGCCTACCATAGGGCATTATAACAAGAATGTGGAGACTCATATTTTTAACTTTGATAAAGAACTTTATGGGAAGCAGATTACCGTGGAGTTTCTGAAAAAAACCCGTGACGAAGTAAAGTTTGACAGTATCAGAGAGCTTTCAGAGCAGATCGTCAGAGACTGCAGAGAAGCGAAATCTTTTCATGGGAAACTTTCCGCAGAGACAGATCTTCCACTACAGAAATAAATATTGAACAGAGCCGGGCATTATGCTCGGTTTTTTGTGTCGGTTTCTCTGGATATTTTCACATTACTGCTAAAAAAGATGAGGATGGTCAGTTAAAAAACTGTTGAATTTCTGAAAAAGTGTGATATACTATGATTAGTTAGCCAAGGCTAACTCTTGATAAGCCGGATCCCATGAAATCTGAGGATATCGGATCCGAAACATCTTACATGAGCAAAACATAATTTTTTGATTTGGCTAGCTAAAACTAACTCGATGCGGCGGACATGGAAGCTGCCTGGCATCATACGAAACAGGAGGAAGACTATGTTTGAAGAACTGATGATACGCCATTGCTCTCCTACACTGGCCGGACTAAAGACAGGAAATATTTTTACCTGTCTCTGCAGCTCTATGACCGAAGTCAATCACAATATCCGTCGCCTGAATCAGAAACTGACACCAAAAGGACTGAGAGTGATTCCGATGAAACGACTGAACAGTCGTGTGCTGATTTATGTGTATCGGCCCGGCAGACTTAAGGAGGATTTTTCTAAAAGTGCAGTCAGACAGATTTTAGATGAGCATGGATATGAACAGTGCAATCCCCAGCAATGTATCATAAAACTTATGGAAAGACTGCAACAGGAAGAATGCCCTCATGAAATCGGTCTGTTTCTGGGATATCCGCCGGAAGATGTCAGGGGATTCATCGAGAATAAAGCAGCCTGCAGCAAATGTACCGGCTGCTGGAAGGTGTACGGAGATCATACAGAAGCAGAGAAACTTTTTACAAGATACCGTAAATGTACTGCGGCCTATTGTGAACAGTGGAAGAAGGGCAGGGAGATAGAGAAGCTGGCTGTGGCTGATACTCTGCAGTAAAGGAATGTTTTGAAACTGAAAGGAAGGTAACTATGACCGACTATGATGTAGAAAATTGCGAGCTATCTGAAAAGAACTGGCAAAATCAAGGGCGAAATATGCAGATGATATTTTAGGTGAAAAATATATGCAAAGTCAGTATAGAAAAAGTGGCCTGTTCGGAAAAGATTGAACAGGAACTTGATTCTGGTTGCTGTAATGATTGCGATGATGGGACGGTTTATTATATCAGTTACCGATGCAGACGGACGAATATCTAATTATTTTGCAAGGAAGGACAGCGTCAGTACCCAAATTAAACCCTTTGAGCAACCGGATATACTACAGGGGAATTTCCAAATTTTGAGTTTACCTATCTGCCAGAAGATTACAATTTTTTATCGGAAGACTATGAAGAAGTAGTAATTTATAAGTTATATGTGTCCAATAAAAACAAGTATATTTATATGACTGTGCAGCGTAGCAGTACATATTCAGCAAGCGTGGATAATGAAACAACGCGGGTAGAAATAAATGATACGGGTAGGCATTTATCATGCATAGGTC
>CABSEO010000315.1 GCA_902476665.1 uncultured Emergencia sp. | reverse complement strand
AAAACGGCATCCCTTTCTGACCGACAAAGATTCCCCGGTCAAAGAGCAGTTCCCCCCCCATGTCACTGAGCTCTCTGTACATCTGTCTGATCTCACTTTGCGGCAAAGCAAGCTCATGATTTCCGTTGGTATAATAAACTGGCGCAACTTTCATAAGGCCTGTCATGGCCGTAAGACATGCCGTGTAATCTGTATGCGTTCTGTCAGGCAGATCTCCTGTAAAGACTATCACGTCCGGATTCGCCTCTTTTACTTTTTCCAAAAGACGATACTGTTCCCTGCCAAAATGAGCGCTCTGCAGATCTGATACCTGCACAATTCTCAGCTTCCCCTGAAGTTTTTCTTTTTTTTCAAGAGAAACCATATATTTGGTTATCACAATTGCACTGTTTGCCCAAATCAGGTAAGCAAAAAAAGCTGCCATCCCTGCAGCACATAAGCCTAAGATTCCCATCAATGATGATGCCTCCTTTTTCCAGCTTGCTTTCATTATAGATTAAAGGTATAATGTTAGCAACATCAAAAGGGAAAGTTGGAGGAACATGATGAAAAAAAGATATTTGGTAATCCCTGCAGCGCTGACTCTGCTGGCAGCTGTCTGTCTGACAGAAAACGAGTTGTCTGCAGGATTTGAAAAGAACAGAGTCTATCGAACATCAAAAGAATTTATCAATGGCCTGAATCGGCGGCGATATAATGCCTGTTACGGTTTTTTCAACGACACGATGAAATGCGCCATGACTTCTGAAAAACTGACCTCCACGCTGGATGCGGTGCTCGGAAGTCTGGGCCGCTTTATCCGTTTCAAAGGAATCTCTGTTTCAACGAAAAAAATACTTGGCCAGAATTATGCAATCTGCACTGTCAAATGTGTTTACGAAAATGGTCCGGCCACCTTTACCATCTCTCTGGACGAGAACCTGAAGATAGGTAGTCTCTATATCAAATGAATAACTGAATTCGAACAAAATGACGGATATTTTTCCGTCATTTTATCTTTTATCATGATTTAGACAGAGGCTGCAGCGCATGAATCCAGATTCGCACACAAAATCTGATACAAACAACCAGCAATAAGAAGTATCAGGCTCGGAGAAATAGTAATAAATATATTCTGCTTTTTCAGTTCCGCTAAGATCAAAGTGACAAAACGAGTACAAAGAATAACAGAATGAAATTAATTAATTCCGTTTTTTATACTGTGATTAACAAACTTCCGCATTTATGCTCCGCTCTACTATTTCAGGTCCAATTAACCACAGATAAAAAGAAAACACGCTGAAGCGTGTTTTCTTTTTATACTCGATACCCTTATTCTTTTCCTCCTCGATGCTCTCTGAGAGACAATACCAGGCATATGACCACATAAATGCCCGCCAGAGGGAGAGTCAGTGTACAAAGAAGTCCATACCAGCTAAGATTGTGGATCGCGAACATATTAATCACCATCGTAATTCCCGCTGATACCAGAAAAGCCTGTTTGTTAAAGCCGCTTTTCAGAGCGGCAATCAGGACAAGGACTGCCACTGCAGGGGGTAGAAAGAATAAAATGTAGGACATAATCAGTTCCTTTCAAAGTCAGCCTTCATCGCTTTGATCTTTTCTTCGTCACTGAAAATCTTAGCAATCTGAAGTGCAATAATCTTTGCGCCGTTTACCAGTCCTTCATGGGCACGTTCACTCTTCATAGCTTCTGCGAAACCTCTGGTATGAATCGGCGTATCTGCGTTTACAACCTGCAGGCAAGGGTGAAATGCCGGACAGGCAAAGCTTACATTGCCAATGTCAGAAGAACCGAAAATCTTATCATGATCACCATTGACCTCAATGCCAAGCTCATCGTAAATTTCCCGAAGTGCTGCTACGCCTGTAGGGTTTGGTTTCATGTTATCGTAAACTGCTGCAGTAGGATATTTATCCCAGGTAGTCTGAGTTGCAATGCAGGCACCCTCGGCACAGTCGTCAACCTTCTTCATCAGTTCCTGCAGATAAGCCTTATCCAGTGCTCTTACATAAAATTCTGCACTGACTGCCTCCGGCACGATATTTGGAGCTTCACCGCCGTTGACAATGATCCCGTGAAACTGTGCATCCGGTTTAGAATGCTGTCTCAGCATATCTATTGCGTGGAACATCAGCTGTGCTGCATTAAGCGCATTATTTCCTTCCCATGGTGCTGCAGAAGCGTGAGCTGCTTTACCATGGAAATTGTACATATAAGATGCCAGTCCCTGCAGTTTTGGCGCAAGAAGGTTGGAATTATAAAGATGAACCATAATAGCCATATCATATTGCTCAAAGACACCTTTGTCCACCATAGTGCATTTTGCACCGTCAGTCTCTTCAATCGGAGTTCCCAGAATATGAATATCCGCATCCAGTTCATCCTGCAGTTCTTTTGTTGCCAGTCCCGCAAGGATACTGATAGAACCGCTGAGGCAGTGACCGCAGGCGTGTCCGATTTCCGGCAGAGCATCATATTCAGTGAGAATTGCAATCTTATGCTTGTGATTGTTAGGTCCGTAAACCCCTCTGAATGCAGTATCAAGCCCCGCAAAAGGATATTCCGTCTCGTAACCATGCGATTTCAAAAGATTTACAATCTTCTTGGACGTTTCATATTCCTCTCCTGAAATCTCAGGATGGTCTGCAATGTCGTCATTAAGAGCAGTCAGTTCAGTTCTGTTCTCTTCGATTGCCGAAAAAATCTTCTCTTTCAATTGTTCATAGTTCATAACACTACCTCCTAACTTTTATATAAACGCCGCTCCACCAGTTATTTCAGTGCAGACCATAGACTGCCCGTCAACAAGGCATAAACGACATTTTGTTCATAAGCAGAAAATGGCATATCCTGAGAATACGCCATTTCCCTACTGAATGAATTTTTAGAATGGTCCGAGCTGCATTGCCTGAGCAATAACAACAAAGATACCGCCCAGCAGATATTCAAGACCAATTAAAGGCAGAATCCATTTTGCCCATTTTGCCCAAGGTACTTTAGCAATAGCCAGGCCTGCCATGAAGTATCCGGAAGTCGGCGTAAAGATATTGGAAATACCGTCGCCCAGCTGGAAAGCAATGCAGGCGGTCTGTCTTGTTACACCAACCAGATCTCCTAAAGGTGCCATGATAGGAATGGAAACTGCGGCCTGTCCGGA
>CABSEO010000314.1 GCA_902476665.1 uncultured Emergencia sp. | reverse complement strand
GGGAGGTGAATTTGCCAACAAGGTAACCGGTGCAGTTGCGCAGGGAAGCATCAGCTATACAGGCTCCATGAAAGGAGCACAAGCTGCCCAGGCGCTGACTTCCTATATGGGACAGACCGGCATTGCCAGTGCCCCGTCCTATTCTGATGTGGAAATCGGAGGAGGACGTATCACCGGAACAGAAACCAGTATAGAGCATCCGAACGGTACATCCTTTGCCATGTACCACACAGACCAGTATATGGCTCCCGAAGGAAATTACGAAACCGTGACAGCAGCGGATCAGACCACATGGTATCGCCAGTATGCTGCCGACACAGTAGAACGAATCCCGTATATGACAGAAAAAGGGCAGATCGCCTACCATGAAAACATTGTCCAGAAGCTGCCCCGTATGCCGCAGCGAAAGGATCGCGTATGAGCCCCGGCAAGGCTTTTGCAGTCATTGCAAAGAGAACCGGCGGTCCTGCAGGAATGGCTGTATCTGCCGTTTGGAAAGGAAGAGACACCCTCGCTAAAATCCTCATTGTAATCATTGCGCTCCTGTTGCTTCCTGTCATGTTTATACTTATGCTGCCTTCTCTGATTTTCGGTAACGAAGGGCTGGATGCGGTTCCCGACAATGTTTTAAATGATAATTCTGTCATCATGGCAAATATCTCTCAGACCGAAACCAGCATTGAAACAATTCTTCGGGAAAAACACAACCTGCTTCTGGATCGTATCCTTGCAGAAGCCGCAAATCTTGGCACCAACTGTGAATACAGCATTACAGATGACTTTTCTGACCAGATTATTTATGAAAGTGCATTGATCATCTCCCAATTTTGTGCCTCTCAGCAGGATTTCAAGGAAGTGCAGTTAAAGAAACTGGAGCAGATTCTGCGGGCAGAAACAGACGGCATTTTTACCTATTCTGTCAATATTACGGAGCGAGAAGAGACCATTGAGGGAACCGACCAAACGGAGACCATTTTCCACTATGAATACATCATCGAATATGCCGGGGATGAATATTTTTCCAATCATGTCTTCCACCTGACTGAAGAACAGGCAGAGACTGCCGGTTTTTATGCCTCCAATTTACACCTGTTCTTATATGACACCATTTATTCTGTGGAAATAAATCCTGATCTTGTTCCGGGAGAAACAGGAAATGCGGCGGTGGATCTGGGGCTGACAAAACTTGGCACACCCTACAGCCAGGAGCTTCGAAACCAGCCTGGGTATTTTGACTGCAGTTCCTTTACTTACTGGGTCTACAACCAGCTGGGTGTATCGCTTCAGTATGACGGTTCCAATACAGCAGCTTCCCAAGGACGTTTTATTGTAGAAAACAATCTGGCTGTTTCCTATGACAGCCTTGCACCCGGAGATCTGATTTTCTATTCCTTTAAAGTCAATAACCGATACATGAATATCGGTCATGTGGCTATTTATGCCGGAGACGGCTATGTGGTAGATGCTTCTTTCTCCAAGAAGAAGGTGGTCTACCGCCCGATTTACAGTGTCAACAATATTGTCCTGTGCGGCAGACCGTATGCCTCGCCTTAACCGGCTGGCAGACAGTCCATTTGCTGCCAGACTACATTTACAGGAGGTGTCCCATGTCCCTGCGACAAGAAGAAACTGATATTTATATCATACCGCCAAACTTTATTGAATCCGGAACCATTATGGGCGGAACCTTAAAGCTGCGGAATGCGGTAGAAGCCTTATGCATTTCCCTGCTGGTTGGTATTCCCGAATTTTACCTGCCATTTTCTCTTACCACTAAAATTATAATTGCCTGTGTTACCGTTCTTCCGCTGGCTCTGTTTGCCATCATCGGAATTAACGGAGAGAGTCTGACATCCTTTGTTATCAACTTTTTTCTTTATCTGAAGCACCGGAGAATTGTCGGCATCTGTCCGGAAGCAGCTGAAGAAGAAAGTGCCTCAGAAAAACAAACCGATACCGTTTCTGGGAAAAAGGCAAAGAAAAAATCCAAACAAAATGCGGCAGCTATAAAGAACGCAAAGCTGCAAAAAGAAAGGAAAAGGGCCACCCTGACCGTTCCGGTAACCGTCAGGAACAGACCATTCCTCTGCTGAACCCTGCAGCCGAATATCTGCCGATTCAAAAAATTGAAAATGGTATCATCTATACCAGAGATCACCGGTTTGTGAAAATTGTTGAGATTGTTCCCATCAATTTTCTGCTCCGCAGTGCCAGAGAACAGAAAAATATTATTTATTCGTTCGTGTCCTATCTGAAAATCAGTCCTGTAAAACTTCAGTTCAAGGTTTTAACACGAAGAGCTGATATAAACCGCCATCTGGAAGCGATCCAAGGGGAGATGGCACAGGAAACAGATGAACGCTGTCTGGCTCTTTTAAAGGATTATGAATCTCTGATCCGCAGGATCGGCTCAAAGGAAGCCATAACCCGTCGTTTTTTTATTATTTTTGAATATGAACCATTTAACGGAAGTCGGAACACAGACGAAGGCGATGCCCGCTCTGCCCTGGCAACCGCTGTTCAGACAGCGAAAACCTATCTTCAGCAGTGCGGAAATGAAATCCTGATGCCTGATAACGAAGATGAACTTGCCACGGATGTTCTCTATAACCTGCTGAACCGCCGTACCAGTGCCATAAAACCTCTGCCGACCCGAATCAATGAGGTAATCGGTCAGTATATCAATGCCGGACGCAAAAACGACCTGGATCATATTCCTGCCGGAGAGTTTTTTGCCCCGGAAAGCATTGATTTTACCCATGGAAACTACTGTGTCATGGATGGAGTCTATCACACTTATCTTCTGATCCCTTCCAGCGGCTACCGCACCCAGGTCTGTGCAGGCTGGCTCTCCCTTTTGGTCAATGCCGGAGAAGGAATCGATGTAGACATCTTCTTTGACCGGCAGCCAAAGGATAAAGTACAGCAGAAACTGGGACAACAGCTGCGAATCAACCGCTCCAAAATCAAAGATACTTCCGATACCAACTCAGACTACGATGATCTGGACAGCGCAATCCGGTCTGGATACTTCTTAAAGGATGGACTGGCAAATAATGAGGATTTCTATTATATGAACATTCTCATTACCGTCACAGCCGACAGCCTGGAAGAACTGGAGTGGCGCACCAACGAAATGAAAAAGCTGCTGCTGTCTCAGGACATGGAGGC
>CABSEO010000313.1 GCA_902476665.1 uncultured Emergencia sp. | reverse complement strand
TTCTTCCATAGTGCCGGAAGTGATCAGTCTGCCGTTTTTGATAATGGCCACTTTATCACAGAGTTTCTCTGCAACCTCAAGAACATGCGTAGAGAAAAAAATAGCTCCACCCTCGTCACAGAGACTACGCATCAGTTGTTTCAGCAGATGAGACGCTTTTGGATCAAGGCCCACAAAAGGTTCATCCATAATCATCAGTTTCGGTTTATGTATCAGTGCGGCAATAATAGCCAGTTTCTGTTTCATACCATGGGAGTATGCGCTGACTGGCTGCGCAAGATCAGAGGTCAGCTCAAACAAATCAGCATACTGTCTGATCCTCTCTTGTCTGTCTGAAGCGGATACATCATACACATCTGCAATAAAGTTCAGATATTTAATGCCGGACAGAAACTCATAAAGGTCAGGATTATCTGGAATGTAAGCAATTCTTTTTTTGCATTCGAGGGGATCCTGTCTTACAGAAATACCGTCTATTAAAATCTCTCCTTGTTCAAACGACAGAATACCACAGCAAGATTTGATTGTCGTCGTTTTCCCCGCCCCGTTATGACCGATAAATCCATAGATTTCTCCCTTCTGGATATGCAGGCTCAGATCATCTACAGCCTTTTTATCACCATACTGTTTAGTCAGGTGTTCTATTTTAAGCATATCAATCTCCTCCCTTTTTCTGCATTCAGCTGTTTCTTAGCCAAATCGCTATATGATATCATTTTGATATCTTATTTATATCATACTAAAAATCCGCTGTCAATATGCCAGCGGATTGTTTTCCTGAATCAATACTCCTGCTGATTTCTGGCCATAGCAAAATCTATTTCCCGATCCTGAGGATTTGCAGCCATGACAATCACCTTTACTTTATCTCCCAGAGCATAAATATTATGAGTCAGTCTTCCGATAACCCTGTACTTTCCTTCTTCATAATCATAGTAGTCGTCCCGCAGACTGTCAAGCCGCACCATGCCTTCCACTGTATTTGGAAGCTGAACGTAAATTCCAAAATTTGTCACTCCACTGATAATACCTTCATAGATTTCACCAATGTGTTCCTGCATATACTCGGCTTTCTTCATCTTTTCCACTTCTCTTTCCAGAGTCTGCGCTTTTCTTTCGGTCATAGATGCAGTATCTGCAGCTACAGCAGTATCTGTCTTGAATTTCTGCAGAAGTTTTTCATCAGCCTGTCCCTTAATTGAAGCCTTGATAATTCTGTGAATACACAGATCCGGATATCGTCTGATCGGCGATGTGAAGTGGCAGTAATATTTGAACGAAAGTCCGAAATGCCCCTGACATTCTGTACTGTAGAAAGCTTTTTTCATAGAGCGGAGCATCACTGTGCTGACAATGTTTTCGTAAGGTTCACCTTCTATTCTCTGCAAAATGTCGCTTAAGGTTTTCGGATGAATGTTATCGGGATTTCCCGCCAGACTGATTCCAAAACCACTCAAAAAAGCTTTCAAAGCAATCATCTTTTCTATATCAGGTTTTTCATGAACACGGTAAACGAAAGGATATTCCATCCAGAAAAAATGTTCGGCCACAGTCTGGTTGGCAATGAGCATGAACTCCTCAATCATTCTATTGGCGCAGCGTCTTTCTTCAATGTCAATCTTTACTGGAACCTCATCCTCATCCAGCTCAATTTCAGCTTCGTCGAAGTCAAAGTCAAGGCTGCCTTTATCCTTTCTCTTTTTTCTCAGAATTTCAGCCAATTCCTCCATGTACAGTAAGTCCTGATAAATAAACCGGTATTGCTCAATCAGTTCACAATCCTGTTTCTCCAGAATATCAGATACATTGTCATACACCATACGGGCCTTAGAATTAATCACACTCTCAAAAATTTCATGACTGACCACATCACCATGGTTGTCTATCTCCATCTGACAAGTCAGAGTCAGACGATCCTCATGGGGATTCAGACTGCAGATACCATTGGACAGCACCTTCGGAAGCATGGGCACTACACGAGTAAGCAGGTAAACACTGTTTCCTCTTTTCAGAGCCTCTCTGTCCAGATATCCACCAGCTTCCACATAATGGCTTACATCAGCAATATGCACACCCAGCAGATAGTTACCTCCCGGAAGCTTTTTTACTGAAACAGCATCATCCAGATCTTTTGCTGAAGCACCGTCAATAGTAAAGATTGTCTGTTCTCGAAGATCTCGTCTTCCCGCAAGCTGGCGTTCTGTAATTTTTTCCTTTGACTTTGCTTTTGCCTCAGCATTTGCACGGCTGGGAAATGTTTCAAAAAGTCCATTGGCTCTGATAAGTGCTTTAATTTCTCCACTTCTGTCCCCATAGCGCGAAATAATCTCCGTTACTTTTCCCTCTGCACTGACATTTTTCTCCGGATATCTGGTAATCTTTACCACCACTTTATCACCATTCTGGGCTCCGTGAAAATCTGATTTTTTCACAAAAACATCATCATTGTTTCTCTTATCATCAGATACCACAAATCCAAACCGTTTGTTTTTCTGAAAAGTGCCGACTACTTCTGTTGCTGCACGCTGGATGACCTTTTCGATGATGCCCTCACGGCTTCGCGTGCACAAATGTTCAGGCAGCAGATCTGCAACTACAATATCCCCATGCATTGCTCCACCCATATTGCGTCTGCTGATAAATATATCTCCGCCCTGTTCTCTGCGCACAAAACCAAATCCGCTTTTTGTCTTTTCCAATATACCAGTGTATTTTTCATCACCAATTCTTCTTTTTTTATGAAAATGGTTTTTTACACTGTGTTTTTCAGTTTTATTTCTCATCACTTTTTTGTTTCTCATATTCTTATTGTACCCGAAAAAATATGTCTTTTCTATAGAAACATACGGAAATCCGCTTTTAATCATCAAAAAAGCCCGCTTCACTCAGAAATTTCTCTGTTGAAACGGGTTTACTGCCGTCTTCGCACTTGAGACGACACAATCAGCTTTTACTGCATATTGGAGTAGGTGCCGTTATCCGCAGTGTTTTTGCTCACATCTCCATCAGTGTTTCTGCGATCCTCATCACCGTCTACAGCATCTTTCACATCTTCTGCTGCATCTTCTGCACCATCGATTACATCATCACCAAGGTCCTCTGCACCGTCAATTACATCGTCGCCAAGGTCCTCCGCATCGTCTGCGATCTCTTCGCCGTCGCTGTCAATATCCTGCTCC
>CABSEO010000312.1 GCA_902476665.1 uncultured Emergencia sp. | reverse complement strand
GACGATAAGATTCCTGTAACAGATCATCGGACACTTGTCCGTCATTTATTATGCAGTTTCAATGAAGTTTATTCATATAACAACCGGGGATAATATACTCATACTACTGTTCCTCTGTCAGTATTTCTTTTGAATGCTCTTTGCAATACTCAAAAGTTCCTTCCGAAGTTCTTCGGGCTCCAGTAATTCCACTTTTCCTCTGAAGGATAAAATCCATGTAAGCAGATTCTCCTTATCCGTATAATCTGCCTGAAACAAAAGCTTTCCATTTTCCTGTTCTGCAAAGCTTCCGCTCCCGAATTCTTCCACCAGGCGCCATTTACATTCCGGTTCAAATAAAGCTTTTACGCCGATACCTCCCGGAAATATCTTTTCACTTCGTAAATCCGGCATAGGCACCTGTCTTTTGGAAAACACCTGATCCGTGATCTGAGGATGTTCCATTCGATTCAGTTTGAACAGTCTGAAATCCTTCCGTTTTTTACACCATGCCCAGATATACCAGCTGCTCCACTGAAAGATCAGGAAATACGGCTCAACCACGCGGACGGATTCCTCCTTTGGAGAATAATAAACAAATCTCAGTTCCCTGCAGGTATCAATGGCCGTACGTATCAGTTCAATCTTGGGAGCCAGAGACTCTTTATACCACGAAGATAAGTCAATCAGTACCGACTGATTTCCAATCATAATGTCAGAAGATCCTGCAGAAAGCTTATCCATCAGTTTTCCGTAACGGTTGGTACCGTTTACACTGTCCAGACTGCGTAACCCTGCAAGAATATCCTGCATCTCAGCTCCGGTAAGCAGGGTTTTATCCCATTTATAGCCTTCCATAATTGAAATTCCACCATTTGCACCTTGTCTTGTCAAAATGGGAATTCCTGCCTTACACAAATCCTCTATATCTCTGTTTATAGTCCTTCTGGACACCTCAAAATGCTCTGCCAGATATGGAGCTGTCAGCATATCTTTTTGCAGAAGCATCGATAGAATTCCAATCTGCCTGTCTATTTTCACAATTTCTCCTCTGACATTCTTCATAATAACACGCAAAACATGTCAGCTGTATGTCATGTTTTTATGATGGCTGACAGTTTTTTTGGATGATGTAAATACTCTCCATTCGTTATTTTTTGTCTATCATATAAGACTGCAGACTTTTTCCGCATCCGTTTTTTTCATAAAAAAGTTCCACACCCGGCTGCGCACCGAAATACAGCATGGTAGGCGTATTTTCCTTTGCAAGCGCAAGCAGCTTACTGCCTATACCCTGTTTCTGATATTTTGGCAGAACAAGGAGTTCTGTGATTGTTCCGAAAAAATATCCGTCTGTCAGAATGCGCAGACATCCCGCCAGCAAATCACCGTCATATGCAGTGATATTCAGTGTTTTAGACAAGGCCTCCTGTGTAAGCTCCATATCATAGCTGCCCTGCCATATCTGATTGGCAAAGGGAATAAAAACCGAAGCGGTAAGTTTTGTATCATTTACTCTGTATTCCATTTTACACACCTTTCTGACGAAATACTTCCTTTTTCAGGACTGAAACAAACAAAGCCTGATGTTTTTTCAGATATACTTTAACGAATGGTTTCATATTAAATTTCTTTACGGTTACATACTCTGTAAATTCTATCTCTGTCTCCTGTTTTCTCCCAGTAAAGAGGCCTACCCAGTGCCCTCCTCATATTACTGTTCTCCATGTCAAACTCCCAGCACATGAACGGCTCTGAACAGGTAACCGTAAAAAAGGTAGGATATCCGTTTTTTGTATATTCTACAAACCAGGTTTCATCTAAAACTTCCAGTTTACTCAGATCACTGCGCCAGGTGTAATTTTCAACTGACGTAACAATTCCCCATACTTTTTGAATATCACATGAAATCACCGTGTTTATTTTTGAAACGGTCATTTTCTCTGCCACTAATTTCATCATCCTCTATTATCCTGCTTTATGTTCTGCTTACTTGTGGTTTCACACTCTTTTTTCTTCAGCAGTGCGTACATCTTCATGTCCAGGATTTCTCCGTGTTTCACAGCATTGCATTTCAAAGTGCCCTCATAAAGAAAACCAGCCTTTTCCAGCACTCGACAGGAAGCGATATTGTGGGAAAAAGGCTCTGCATAGATACGGATAATATCACTGCCGGAAAATACATACGCACAGATCTGTTTTACAGCGTCGGTCATAATTCCTTTTCCCCAATATTCTTCGGCCAGGTAATATCCCAGCTCTGCAGTCTGCCTGTGAATATTGCTTTGACGAAAAACCCCGATACTGCCAATCACTTTATCATCCATGGTGACAGCAAAAGCAAAAGTGTCATTTTCATCTGCGGACATCATGGCAGAAATATATTCCTCTCCGTCCTGCTCGGTATAAGGATACGGTAATCCATCCCTCAGATTATTCTGTAGTTTTTTATTGGTAAGCACTGCTGCCAGATCAGCTGCATCTGACAGTTTCCACTTTCTGATTCTGCAAATCATTTTCATTTATTGCCCTTTCTGACTGATGTTTTTAAAGATAAGCATTTTCTGTTGGGTTTTCTTTTAATTCTCAGCAATCTGATGAAATCATCAAATAAAGCAGTATCTGATGGTTCAAACATTAGACATATCCCGTCATGATAACATAGAAAACCCCCTTCAACATTTTTATTATCTGATCTATGAATCATATCTGGCTGTCAAATCCGTCAGTTCGTCAATGAGTTTCATATTGTTCATCTTTCTTGCTAACGGCATAAAAATTTCAATGGTTTCCTTTATTCTAAAGTTCTTTGCCGTCTCCTCAATATAGTCAATAGTCCTCATATTGTGAAGCCGCTGTGCTAATCTGATTTGGACCACCTCTTCAGATGCGTCGTTCAAATTCCTGTTTGTGGTTTTCAGATTTGAAACAATGTCAGATATTTGTGCCGGCAATTCTTTCTCAACCTGTTCTAAGCTCATAACACCTTTTGTTCCGGCATCACAGAACAGTCCTGCCAGAATCACATTTTCTTCTGCACCCATTTCAGATAGGATAATTGAAACATTCATCGGATGTGTAACATATTCTTCTCCTGAGTATCGTTTCATACCGCCATACGCATTGCATGCCAGCAGGTACAGCCTGTTCAGAAGTTCCTCATTTACCCCTTCACCATTATCCTCCATGGACGTTTTCAGTATTTGCAGTAA
>CABSEO010000311.1 GCA_902476665.1 uncultured Emergencia sp. | reverse complement strand
CGTTTGAATATCCTCCCATACCGATTCGTATCTGGACTGCTCTGATTCTTGCCTTTGCAAAGTTGCCGGAATCACTTGTACTGTACTCATAATCATGTCCTCATATTCTATGTCAATCCTAGCAAAAAGCAGTTTTTGCAAGCTGCCTTATACGCTCTTCTGTTGGCTTCCTCCTGACTCATTTATTGAAATAAATGCTGTAAACGATAATCTTCGATGTTGGTGTCCATCTCTACCTTGGTTTTCGTGTCATCAAACCAGTGAACGGTGTAATGTAACGGATCGTGAATGATGATGGAGAGCGCAAACGCTTTTACATAAATGCCGGTCAAGCCATTTAAAAATGCAACCGTCCCCGCTTTTCCACGTGGAAGTCCCCGCATCCATTCTAAGGCTTTTTCTCTGTACTCATAGTTTCTCTCCAACTCTTCCCAATAACTTTCCATATAATCCAGGCGTTCACGGAGTTTCTTTTCTTGACAGGCAGCCTCTTCCTGCTTTTCTTTTTCTTCTTTCAGCTTTTCGGTCACCTGCAAAAGTTCTTCTCCTATCATTGCGTCGTCTTTCAGAAGCAGGCTGCGAATCTCCAGTGCTTCTTTCCTGGTTCGCAAAAATTTTTCGCGCCTGCAGGCTCTTTCCTTAGAATCCTTGGCCATCGCAATCCGGCGCTTCAGGAAAGCCCGGTCCCGCTCCACCGTATCCATCTTCTGAATGTTTTCAAATCTGATCAGCATTTGTCCCACAAACTCGTCTGCTTTCCTGAAAGTAGATCCCGTCTGCTCTACACCAAACGGAAAACGCCCACGGATCATGTCTCCAACCTGCACAGGATCCGGCATAGGAATCACCGTGAGGCGATATCGTTCAGAGACGGCTCTGCGAAACATCCGGACGATCTGCTCTTCATAGACTTTCTCCCCATGGCAAATGCTCCTGCCATTGTTTCTGGCAGCGGACGGACAAAACCAAATGGGGTGATTGTTTGCATTTCGAACATGATAGAATCTCCCACATATTCCGCAGATGAGTCGTCCGGAAAAATCGTAGCGTTTTCTATTGTCATGATGAATCCCTATTCCATTGCCGATCTCACGCACCTTCTTGGCCTCGGCAAACAACTCCCGACTGATAATGGCTGGATGGTGATCTCTAACCCAATACTGAGCCGCTTCCCCCCTGTTTTTCTTTACCTTATGCGTAAGGTAGTCCTCCGTGAAAGTCTTCTGTACCAGCACATCCCCGGTGTATCGTTCGCTTTTCAAAATCTCTCTGATCTGTCCGGAGGTCCATCCCTCGTCCAGTCCGGCATTTAGCTGCCCTTTTGCGGAACGCTCCATCCGTTTTTTTGCATATGGACTCAATTTATGAGGAATATGGCGGCGATTCAAGTCCCTGGCCATGTCCTTCAGCGTACGGCCTCCCACATAGCTCTGAAAGATCCACCGGACAATGGCGGCTTCTTCCTCCACAATCTCCACGGTCCTATAACGATAACCGCTTTTTGCAGTCTTATATTCTCCTGTGAATCGATACCCGTAGATATCCCGGTTTGGCACGTCCCCCCGTGGAAACCGTTTCTGATTGCCCCAGTTGATGTTGGCAGAAATAGACCGGCTTTCTTCCTGGGCAATTGCTGCCAGCGTAGTCAAAATAAAGTCACTGGCAGCGTCCCCGGTGTTCAACCCTTCTTTTTCAAAATGGATGGTAACGCCTGCTTCCTGCATGGTTTGTAACGCTGTCATGAAGTCTGCCGTATTGCGGGCAAACCGGGAGATGGATTTGGTTATGATGTGATCGATCTTTCCCTCCTGGCAATGACGAAGAATTCGTTTAAAACCAGTGCGTCTCTGTTCCGAAGTCCCAGAAAGGCCGTAATCGGAATACACTCCCGCAAATGTCCATGTTTTATTTTCACTTAACAGATGACGAAAATATCGTTCCTGTGTTTCAAAAGAATTCTCCTGGTCTGCCGTGTCGGTGGAAACGCGGATGTAAGCGGCGGCTCTTGGTTTCTCATACCGATACGGCTTCTGCTGAAAGGATTTCTCATGCAGTTCCTGGTTCCCATCTAACTTTTCCAATTCATATATATCCTCTTTTTCTGAGGAGCTGTTTGCCACAACAGACTTTTGCATTGATTTCCTTTGCCCATCTTCCGTAACGCAGCCTCTAAAATTTTTCATCAAAATCGCCCTGGTTTTCTTAAATTCCGAACCAACCATACCAATGTGGTTCAGCCAGATACGCATGGCATATTTCTCATCCCCATCATTCACTTGTTTTGCTTGAATGCGTTTTTGATTTAGCGCCTGCTCATTCATTAAAACCGCAAGATATCCTTGGGCCGTTAAACGCTCTCGATCCTGCGTTCTTCCAAAGCCGGTAAAGCAGATTTTCTCCTTATCCATTTTCAAACCAAATAGACTCTTTCCATGAAGGCTTTCAAACTGGAAAAGCATGTTTAAAAAGTTCGTTTTGCTATAAGTCCAACTGTCATCCTTAAGCGCCTGAATCAATTCTTCTTCCACTCTAAAATTTCCTTCCGTTGCTTTATTGAGCAGCGCACACCGACTGTAAATCAGGTGGACCAGGTTGCGAAGCGTTGCTCCATTATGTTCTTCCAACGAAAATGAAAAAAACATGCCTCTCTTTTCAATGCCCTCCTCTTCCATTACCTGTTCACATTCTTTTCTCTTCTTATCTATTACGTCCATTTCAACTTTCCGCATCACGTCTTACTCCCTTCGCATCTGCCGCTTTCTCTTTTGTTTTTATAAAAATAGGCAAAAGAAAAGTGGAGGAATTTTCTCTCCTCCACTCGCTTTCACGTTCCGCTCTTTCAATTGCTTACGGAACATCTTTATGAATTTTTTATTATAAATTAGAACTTCCCGGCCTTCGCAGCTTCCTCTACGGAAACGGCCACAGCTACTGTAGCTCCTACCATGGGGTTATTACCCATACCGATCAGACCCATCATCTCTACGTGAGCCGGAACGGAAGAGGAACCTGCAAACTGTGCGTCAGAGTGCATACGTCCCATGGTATCTGTCATACCGTAGGAAGCAGGACCTGCTGCCATGTTGTCCGGGTGAAGGGTACGGCCTGTACCACCGCCGGATGCAACGGAGAAGTATTTCTTACCCTGCTCGATACATTCTTTCTTGTATGTACCTGCAACCGGATGCTGGAAAC
>CABSEO010000310.1 GCA_902476665.1 uncultured Emergencia sp. | reverse complement strand
CTCATCAACAAACTGAAAGCTTATGAACTGCAGGATCAGGGTATGGATACGCTGGAGGCCAATCTGGCACTGGGCTTTGACGGTGATCTGCGGGAATACTATATCGGAGCTCAGATCCTTCGTGATCTGGGAGCAAAAACGCTGCGTCTTCTGACCAATAACCCGCAGAAAGTGTATGAACTAGAAGAATTTGGAATGGACATCATAGAAAGAGTCCCTATCCAGATGCCTGCAACCACCCACGACATCTTCTATCTGAAGACAAAACAGGAAAAGATGGGACATATTCTGAATTACAAATAGAAACAAATCGTTTGACAGGAGGAAATTGAAATGAAAATTTATGAGGGAAAATTAGTATCAAAGGAAATGAAAATTGGTATTGTCTGCGCCCGTTTTAACGAGTTTATCGTATCAAAGCTGCTTTCTGGTGCTCTGGACGGACTGAAACGCCACGACGTAAAAGAAGACAATATTGAAATCGCATGGTGTCCCGGCGCTTTTGAGATTCCACTGATAGCGCAGAAGATGGCCAAATCCGGAAAATATGATGCGGTCATCTGCCTCGGTGCAGTCATTCGCGGAACCACCTCTCATTACGATTATGTCTGCGCTGAAGTTTCCAAAGGAATCGCCGCTGTTTCCCTGTCTGCAGATATTCCGGTAATGTTCGGCATTCTCACTACTGATAATATCGAACAGGCTATTGAACGTGCAGGAACAAAAGCCGGAAATAAAGGTTATGACTGTGCGGTGGGAGCCATTGAGATGGTAAATCTGATCAGTGAAATAGAACAGTAATAAGTGAAAAAAACAGCAGACTGCCTGAATATAAAGGCAGCCTGCTGTTTTTTATGTGATTCTGCAGCCGCTTCTTCCCTTTCCCACGACAATTTTACCGTTACTTTCCAGTTTTTTTAAGATCTTTCTGAGTCTGTTGTCGCTAATCAGGATTCCTTGTTTTTTTAACTCTTTCAATAAAGAATCGCGACCGATACCTGAATGTTCTCTAGTTCTGCAGGCAATGAGTTCTAATATGGCAGAATCAACTGAATCCGTCTTTTCAGCTGTTACGTCTCCAGGCACACTATCCTCATTTGAAGGATAGTGTCTCCCATTCAGATAGTTTAAATCTTCTGTTTTTTTCATAATACCCGCAGGCAGTTCTCCCAGTGTAATAAAATAATCAGCAACGTTCTTCAGCTCTCTTACATTGCCCGGCCAGTCGTACTGCAGGAGTCTCATTTTTTCTTGAGAGCTGAGTGTCTGATAGAGATCACCCAGATTCTTTTCCATTAACAGCAGAATATCTTCTTCTCGTTCCCGCAGCGGTGGCAAAGTAATAGGGATATTACATAATCTGAAATACAAATCTTCCCGAAAAGTGCCTTCTCTGATTGCCTTTTCCAAATTTTTGTTGGTAGCTGCAATAATCCGGATATTAACATCTATAATTTTATCGCTTCCAAGACGCATAATCTGCTTTTCCTGCAGAACTCTAAGCAGCCGTGCCTGCAGAGAAAGAGGCATATCGCCTATCTCATCAAGGAAAACAGTTCCTTTACCAGCCTGTTCAAAAAGACCAAGTTTGCCATTACTCAACGCCCCCGTGAAAGCCCCTTTTTCATAACCGAAAAGTTCGCTTTCCAAAAGGGATTCCGGCAGAGCAGCACAGTTGATAGCGACAAAAGGCTGATCTCTTCTGGAAGAAAAATTATGAATGGACTGAGCAAAAAGTTCTTTCCCAGTACCGCTCTCTCCTCCAATGAGTACTGTAAAATCCGTCAAAGCCACCTTTTTTGCCAGATTTACAGATTTTTTCATAACAGACGATTCTCCTACAATCTGATCAAAATGATATTTAGCAACCAGTCCACTCTTTACCAACTGTTTGTTCAAATCTCTCTCTGTCTTCTTAATCTCTTTTTCATCTTCAAAAATAATATAATATCCTACAACCTGATCAACAATCTTTGCAGCCCTTTTGCTTGCCAGGTAATTGATTCCTCCTACAGAAAGTAAAATTCTGTCATAAGAAAAAGGTTCCAGCAATCTCCGATCCAGCATAGCAAAGACTTCCTCCAGATTAACCCCCGGTCTGTCATCTATGTGAAACAGAAATCGTGCTTTATCATTTACATAGACAGTTCGGTAATCTTCGTCTGTGATCAGAATAGCTCTTTCAGAATTCTGAATAATTTTCTTCAAAATTTCACTTTTTAAACGTTCAGTAACATATTGCCTGTTTCCCACTCCGCCGCTTTCAGCTATAAGCTGATTATAACGTATCAGATTTCGAGTGATCTGTTCGTTGTTCAGCTTCAGCTTATTGATAATCGTAACAAAAGTATCCATGGCAATGTGTCGATTTTGTATATTGATCGTCTTTTCGATAAAAGGAGGTACCAGCTTTTCCTCATCTGGAGTGATAGAAATCCTGATATGTTCATACCGCCTTAAATCCTCTGTCTGAATATAAGGAATCAGATTCAGGTAATTCAGACCCAGCTCATAAAGATTATTGACTGTCTGCAAAGTGCTTTCATCAGAATCGTTAACAACAAGCACAGCCGTTCCTTCAGGAATCGCGAAAACTTCAGGCAGAAACTTCCTCTGAATAGTCCTGGACATGACGATAACCTTATCCATAGAGGAGATATAATCCTTCATTGCATAGACTCTGTCCTTATATAGAACAATAAACAGATCTCCATCTGAAATATCTCCTGCCTGTATTTCATTTAGAAAGCAGATCTTCACCTTAATGTAGCCTTCAAATACAAACTTCAGGTTATTGAGAAGCTCCGAAAGAACATCACCTTTCTCCCGGTTATTAAAAACAATATAAATAATTTTCACAAGGCTGCCTCCATTCACTACCTTGGTACATAAAATTGACAGAATAATTATAGGATATATTACCCGATTATTCAACCTATTTTTGTCCTTTCTATCCTGTTTTTATCCTATTTTTTTCTTTTTGCCTTATATTTATCGAAAAAATCAGCAAAAATTACTTTTTTTCCCATGGCATACATCTTGCTATAATATATTTCTGACATGTAACCCCCCCTGCCGCAGCGATATATAACAGGACAGGGACTTCAAACATACAAATCTCATGTATGTTTGTATGCAAAAAACAAAGGAGGAACATTCGCATGTTTGCACTATTTGAAAACTTTACCAACTTTTTATGGGGAACCCCACTG
>CABSEO010000309.1 GCA_902476665.1 uncultured Emergencia sp. | reverse complement strand
ATCGCCAATATCAAGTACTGGCTCCAGCACATTATCCTGCAGAATCGAAACGTCCAAAGCACCGATCACATTTTCCGGGATAATCTCCGGTTTTGTCTCCATTTTATACCAGTGTCCATCCAAATACATGGAAAACTCATGGGTCTTTTCAGGCCTGTAAGGCACTTCTCCCTGATCGGTGACAATAAATCCTGCATTAGCAATTTTATCAAGCAGTTCCTCTTTCGTATAGCCGTTCAGATCCTTTACAACTCTGTTATAGTCGAAAATCTTCAAATCACTGTCAGGAAAAATTACCGCCATAAAATAGTTGAATTCTTCCGTACCATCATAATCCGGATTCTCCTTGCGTCTCTTTTTACCTACTTCGCAGGCTGAAGCGCTTCGATGGTGTCCATCAGCAATATAAAGTTCGTCAATCTGAGCGAACTGCCGACAGATATCTTTAATCAGTGTATCATCATCCAGAACCCACAAAGTATGGCCAATGCCATCTGCCGATCGAAAATCATAGACAGGCTGACTTTCTGACAGAAAATCTGCTATTAGCCGATCTATCTGAGAACTTCTGCGATAAGTCAGAAATACCGGCTCTGTATTAGCGCTGCAGGTGTCAAAATGATGAATCCGATCCATTTCTTTTTCCAGTCTGGTCAGTTCATGTTTCTTGATAGTATTATTCTCATATTCATCAATGCTGAAGCATCCTACAATCCCGGTCTGATACCGTCCGTCCATTTCCTGCCGGTAAATATAAAAACATGGTTTCTCGTCCTGCAGATAGATTCCTTCTTCCTGCAGGTTTACAAAATTTTCTCTGCTCTGCTGATAAACTCTCTCACAATAAGGGTTTTCCTGATCTGGCAGATCAATCTCTGCCCTGCTGATATGAAGGAAGCTGTATGGATTTTTCTCTGCCATCTTAGCAGCTTCCTCCCTGCTCATTACATCGTAAGGCAGTGCAATTACAGTTTCTGCTCTATCCGCAGCAGGACGGATCGCCCGAAAAGGTCCGATAGTCGCCATTATTTGTTCATCTCCTTGCAAATATACTCTATCACTTCTTCAATGCTCATCTCAGTGGTATCAATTTCAACAGCATCTTCCGCTTTTCTCAGCGGATTGATTTCTCTGGTGGTGTCATTATGATCTCTCTGTCTGATATCTGAGAGCACTTTCTCATAGATAACCTGCTCGCCCTTTTCTTTCAGTTCCTTGTATCTGCGTCTTGCTCTTTCCTCTGCAGAGGCAGTGATAAAAAATTTGAACTCGGCATCAGGAAACACTACCGTTCCAATATCTCTGCCGTCCATTACAACACTCTTTTTTTCTCCCATTTTCTGCTGCTGCTCGGTGAGTTTTTCTCTGACGATGCCCAGAGCAGAACAGTCAGAGGCCTGTTTAGAGATCTCCTCTGTTCGAATTCTGTCATTAATATTCTCCCCGTCCAGAAAAATATTGCCGCCCCTGAAGTCTATTTCTGTTTCAGCCAGCATAGAAGCAACTGCCTGGCGATCTTCAAGTGAAATTCCTTTCTGAAGCAATTTGTATCCTACAGCACGATACATGGCCCCTGTATCAATATAGTCAATGGAAAGTTTCTTTGCGATTGCCTTGGCAATAGTACTCTTTCCCGCACCACTGGGTCCATCCACTGCAATTCTGATAATTTCATTCATAAAATAGCTGTCTCCTGTCTATTGATTTCCTATCAGTTTCTCTATCTCTTTAATAAAATTATTCACGTCAGTAAACTGTCTGTATACAGAGGCAAAGCGGACATAAGCCACCTCATCCAGCTTTTTCAGCTGCTCCATGACCAGTTCTCCGATAAAAGTGCTTTCCACTTCTTTTTCCATCAGATTGTTAAGCCCTCGCTCTATTTCACTGACAACACGTTCAATATCAGCCATGGCAACAGGCCGTTTCTCACAGGCTTTAACGATGCCGTTCATCACTTTATTCCGATCAAAGACTTCTCTTCTGCCGTCTTTCTTAATAATCATGATGATATTTTCTTCTACCTTTTCATAAGTGGTAAAGCGCTTTCCGCACTTCTCGCATCCTCTTCTTCTTCTGATAGCATGTCCTTCTTCTGTAGGTCTCGAATCGATAACTCTGGTATCAGGACTCTCGCAATATGGGCACCTCATGGAAAGTTCCTCCTCTTTTGCTAACAATATAACAAAACGTATAATTGTATATTATACTACATATTGTGTCTTTTTGGAAGAAAAATATTACATGGCTGTTTTTCTTGTGTTCTCAATAAAATTCATCGGTAATTTATCTCATCCAGAACATCTACATCCACCAGAACCACATCATCGCCGATAGTTCTGATACGATCCCATTTAATGACATAATCCTCTTCCTTTCCTCCAAAAAAACGAAAAATTCCTCGCTCAGCCGGAATCACAATACCTTCAATGGTACCCTTTTCCAGATTCACCTCAATGTCATAGATAAATCCCAGACTTCTTCCGTCACGGGTGTTGATAACTTCTTTGTTTTTCAGCTTGTCAGTGCTCAGCATTCTTGTCCCTCCTGCATCTTAGTCTATAGGACATGTATATTCCGTCAGAAAAAAGATATGCATGCAAAAGCTGCGGCAGATTTCTCCGCCGCAGCTCTTTTCCAACGTTTTTATTTGCTGACTTCTTTTCCGTATTCCATGACTTTGTCCATTACTTTATTTAAAAGCAGCATGGAGCGAATATTGTTCTGATCAGCCCACTCATCTACAGAAGAACCGACAGTGCTTTCGAAAGTGTCTTCATCCATACCGTAGCCTTCCAGCATGTTGTCAATGAATTCATCGTATTCGTCATTGGTCACTTCCAGACCTTCTTTTTCTGCAATACTGTACAGAACCATCTCTTCAAAGACGATATTTTCAGCATATGAGGTAATTGTATCTTTCAGTTCATCTTCTGTATAGCCTACTGCATCCAGATAATCCTGCCATTCCATATCCTGATCTTCTGCAGACTTTTTTTCCGCTGCAAGAAGCTCTTCAATCATAGTATCTTTTTCTTCAGGATACTTCTTGACCTCAGAAGACTCAACGATCGTCTGCCAGAGTTCATTCTTGACAGACTGCAGCGCACTCTCTTCTTTCTGTGCAAGAAGCTCTTCCTTTACGCCCTTCTCAAAGGCTTCAAGACTGTCATAGTCGCTGTAATATTCTTTGACAAAGTCCAGATTGTATTCAGGCAC
>CABSEO010000308.1 GCA_902476665.1 uncultured Emergencia sp. | reverse complement strand
TTTTCGATATTATATTTTTCTCTGGTTTCTCTGGTGAAAACATTGACGATAATATCGCCAAAGTCCATCAGCACCCAACCTGAATTCTGTTTGCCTTCGATACTTTTTACCAGAAGTCCTTCTTTTGCAAACTGATCTTCTATTTCATCCACCAGAGTGTTAACCTGACGTTCCGAATTGCCTGACGCAATGACCAGATAATCAGCGAAAGATGACTTGGCAGCAATATCAATAACTACGATATCTTCTGCTTTTTTATTATCCAAAACCTTTGCGGCAAGTAATGCGAAATTTTTATTATCCATTAAATTCTCTCCTCATTCTCAGTTACAGGTGTCAGGTGTTCTAAAAGATAGTCTCTGGCTTCTATGGTATCTGAATCCAGAAAATTGCCCTGACTCCTTACAAAATCAATGGTTCTTTCCAGTGATAAAAGACACGCTCTGTCAAGGTCCTGCCACGCCAGGACTCTCACATCTTCTACTCCCGGATAATTTCTCCCCGGCTCCACGGCATCAGCAATATAAATAATTTTTTCCAGAAGAGACATTCCGGCTCTTCCGGTGGTATGGTAGGAGACGGCATTAATGATGTCCGTGTCCCTGATGCCGTAATCTCTCTCCATCACAATGGCTGCAATTTTACCATGAGCCAGATTCCGATTATTCATGTATTTCTTATCAAGGTTTAAATGCTTCACATAATAATTCAGAACATCTTCACTTACCCCGCGGTACATATCGTGAAAAAGTGCCGCTACTTCTGCTTTTTCTTTATCTGCTCCATACTTTTCTGCCAAAGCTATCGCTGTAGTTCTGACGCCTTCTGTATGGATCTTTCTCTTTTCTGAGAAATTCTTTTCAATATAGCTATTGATAGAGTCCGTGTTCATGGATGTACCTTTCTACGGCGTAAGGCACCTGTTCGCTGATGCTCTTGCCCGCTTTGATGTTCTGCTTAATTTCTGTGGAAGAAACCTCCATCACCTTGTTATGAAGAATCTTTACATAGGTTCCGTAAGAATTTCCAAACCGCAAGGCGGTCTCCACTGTTTCACTTTCTTTGTATCCCGGTCGTACTCCCACAATAAAAGAAAACTCCTGCAGCAGTTCTTTTCCCTTGTACCAGCATTCCAGACTGAGAAAAGAGTCTGTTCCCAGAATAAAGTGGAGACGGTCAGCGGGATACTGTTTTTTTAAAGTCTGCATGGTATCGTAGGTATAGGAGACTTCCTCACCGTATGCCTCAATCGTTGAAACGATAAAATTCTGATTCTCACGGGCAATCAGGCTGACCATATTAACCCGATCTTCCTCAGATGCCATAGTTCTGCCCACCTTAAAAGGCTGTACCCTGGCAGGAAGAAGTATAATCTGAGACAAACCGCACTCTTTCATAGCAGCTTTGGCAATGGACAAATGTCCTTTATGAAAAGGGTCAAAAGACCCTCCCAGAATTCCGATTTTTCGCATGATAACCTCTTATTTTATATTTGAGATCATTGAGTCAATTCGTCCTCATACATGGATTTCCCATTAGTTCAGCTTGATTCCCAGTTCCGCCAGCTGTTCTGCCTCTACAATGCCGGGAGCTTCACAGACCATACACTGAGCGTTCTGATTTTTCGGGAACGCCATTACCTCCCTGATACTGTGCTGTCCGCAAAGCAGCATAACCAGTCTGTCAAGTCCATAAGCCAGTCCTCCGTGAGGAGGAGCACCATATTTGAAAGCTTCCAGCAGGAAACCGAACTTCTCCTGGCATTCCTCTTCGGTCAGCTTGAGTGCTTTGAACATTTTGGCCTGCAGATCCCGTTCGTGGATTCTGATACTGCCTCCGCCCAGTTCTACACCATTTAACACGATATCATAGGCAATAGCTTTGACCTTTTCCGGCTCTGTATCCAGAAGCGGAATATCTTCATTTCTCGGATGAGTAAACGGATGATGCATCGCCTTCAGTTCTCCGGTCTCATCATCTTTCTCAAACATCGGGAAGTCGGTTACCCATAACAGATTAAACTGTGTATCATCCAGCAAGCCCAAAATTCCTGCAACATGTCTCCTCAGGAAACCCAGTGTATCGAATACTACTTTTGCTCTGTCAGCTGCGATCAAAATCAGATCGCCTGTCTTGGCTTCAAATACTGAAGCAATTTCAGCAAGCTGTTCCTGACTGAAAAATTTGTTAACAGATGATTTGAACTCATCCTCTTCTGCTCTGATCCAGACAAGTCCCTTTGCACCGTAATGCTTTGCCTGCTCAGTCAGTTTGTCGATATCCTTACGACTGAATTTCGGAGAACCGCCATCAATACAAATACCACGAACATCTCCCCCTGCCGCAAGTGCTTCAGCAAACACCTTGAACTCAGTGCCTGCCACCACATCATTGAGGCGCTTCAATTCAAACCCGAATCTGGTGTCCGGCTTGTCACTGCCGTACCGTTCCATTGCCTCATCGTAAGTCAGGCGTGGAAACGGTGTCTGAACCTCCACATTCAGCAATTCTTTGAAGACTCTCTTGAGAAATCCTTCCTGCATTGCAATAACATCATCCTGATCTACAAAAGACATCTCAAGATCTATCTGAGTGAACTCAGGCTGTCTGTCAGCTCTCAGGTCTTCGTCTCTGAAACACTTTGCAATCTGCATGTATCTGTCGCATCCACTGACCATGAGCAGTTGTTTAAAAAGCTGCGGGGACTGTGGCAGTGCATAAAAACTGCCCGGATTGACACGGCTTGGCACCAGATAATCTCTAGCTCCTTCCGGTGTGGATTTGATCAGAATCGGCGTTTCAATCTCCGTAAAACCATTTTCATCAAAATAGTCACGAGTCAGCTTTGTCACCCTGTGTCTGAAACGAAGATTTTCCTGCATCTTCAGTTTACGCAGATCCAGATATCTGTACTTCAGTCTCAGATTGTCGTCCACATTGTCATCGTCTTTTACATAGATAGGCGGTGTATCGGATTCTGAATAAACCACCAGCTCCCTTGCGAAGACCTCAATTTCTCCAGTAGGAAGATTAGGGTTCTTCGAAGCTCTCTCTTTTACGACACCTTTTACCCCAATAACATATTCACTGCGAAGGCTTTCCGCTTTTGCAAAAATTTCCTCAGGAATAGTATCGTCAAAAGTAATCTGAACAATTCCTGTTTTATCTCTCAAATCGGCAAAAATCAGACCGCCCAGACTTCTCTGTTTAGCAACCCAGCC
>CABSEO010000307.1 GCA_902476665.1 uncultured Emergencia sp. | reverse complement strand
AGTCGATGGTAAGTTCACCGATCACTTCACCGTTTTCGTCGATAATATATACTTTATGATATAGGTTGACTACAGGACAGATATGCACAGGAGTGATGCGAACCTTTTCTCCTATGCGAACTTGGCGGCGAAAGTCCCGATTATAGATGATGGCATGTTCATCGTACATCTGCTCGATGTATACGCCGGGATAATCCTTCAGATTGCCAAGACCTCTGACTGAACAGATGCCTTCTGAACGGCGCTGCATGGTCAGGCCTTTGGCGCCCACATCTAAGATAACTCTTTCATCTGTAGGGCGACTGATGACCTGTGCAAGAACGGAAGCTGCGCAGCAGGAATCATCACCCAGAGCGGCAGCCTGCGCAGCATCCATGAAAATATAGGTTCCCGGACGGATTTCTGTAATCCCGGAAAGAATCGGTGCGCCACTGACTAGGGGAGGTGTAGAACCTATGCTGACCACTTCTGCCTGAAAACCATGGGTTTGTGCCAGCTTAGCAAAATGGAGTGTCCGTTTCTGTGCTTCAATACAGATCTCATGGCAGGCAATGCGATCTTTTGCTTTGTAACTGCATCCGTCATGAGAGAATACACCTTTCAGATGAATATGGGGGCAGGTTTTCAGGTGAGAGAGCAGGGCCAGAAAATCAGTCTCCTCAATAATACCGGAACGGTTTTCTCCTACTTCTATTTCGATGAGGACTTCTGCAGTGCGGTTGACATCTGTAAAACATCGCTCTACAATATCAGCCTGTTCGATGGAGTCCAGGCCAAAGGAAATTCTGATGCGATCAGACAGGAATGCAATTCTTTTCAGCTTTTCTGTCCCCACGATTTCATTGGCGATAAAGATGTCATCTATGCCTGATTTTGCCATTTCTTCTGCCTCGCTGACCTTGGCAACTGTGATGCCGCAGGCACCCAGTTCTTTCTGCCTTAAGGCAAGTGCCGGAGTTTTATGGGTTTTTGTGTGAGGACGGAGACTGACACCTGCAGAGTCTGCGTAATACTGCATTCTTTTTAGATTTTTCTCCATAATCTGTTTATCGATGATAAGGCAGGGTGTATCCAGCTGAATGAAATTCATAGTGTATCCTCTTTTCTTTTTCTGATTTTTCCTATATATATTTTACAGGTATTTTGTACGGCAGTAAATGCGGATCTGAGAAATTTGTAAAATAAGACGGGAAAAACAGTAATGTAAAGACGTCTGCCGTTTTAAAAACAGCTTTTGAGAATCCTTTGATTTTTCTCTGCAATGATGTATGATATAGATGAAAATTATTTTTAGGCTATCAGAAATGATAAAATTGAAGAGAGGATAGAAAACATCAGATGATTACGATTGAGAGAGATAAAAAACATTTCAGTTTTGACAGCTCCATTCCTGCTGCTGCCACTGCTTTCTCGGGCGATGTAATCCGGTTCTGCTGTACAGATTGTTATGACGGACAGATCGTGGATGACGGCATGGATTACAGCCTGATAGACGGAGAAAGGAGTAATCCGGTTACAGGACCACTGTATCTGGAGGGAGCACAGCCAGGTGATCTTCTTCGCATTGAAGTCCTTAAGATTCAGGTTGCTGATTATGGTGTCATGTGCGTACGTTCAGGACATGGCGTTTATAATATGGAAGGCTGTCATGTAAGGAGATTTTCAGTCGGTGACGGATATATTTATTTTGATCGTGGGCTTAAAATACCGGTCAGACCTATGATCGGGATTATCGGATGCTGTCCCGAAGGCGATCCTGTCTCTACACACACACCGGGAAATCATGGAGGCAATCTGGATATCCGTGAGCTGGGAGAAGGCAGTGTACTTTTTCTGCCTGTACAGGTTCCCGGCGCCATGGTTTCAGCAGGAGATCTTCACGCTGTGCAGGGAGACGGTGAAACGGCCATTTGTGCCATGGAGACCAGCGGTGAGGTACAGCTTAGAATAGACGTAATTCCCGGCGGAGCAGGGCTGCTCCCCACACCGTTTCTGGAGACTGACAAGGCTTATTATACTATCGCTTCTGATGCTTCTCTGGATCAGTGCAGTGTGAAAGCCGCTGAAAAAATGCAGCAGATGCTGATAAAATATGGCGGATTAACTGATGCGCAGGCAGCAATGTTTCTTTCCCTGACGGGAAATCTGCGGATCAGTCAGGTAGTCAACCCTGAAAAGGGGTGCATGATGGAACTTTCTAAAGCAGATATGAACTTTCTGCTGCCGGGTGAGAAATAAAAATGACGGGAGGCAGAAAAATGGAATTTGTTTGTTCCAGGTGTGGAAAACGGGTCTCTTCTCTGACGAAGGATGCATGCTGCACATGCGGAGGTCTCTGGAAGCTGGACTTTAAACCGCCTGCGTTTTCAATGGAAAAAATAGATAAAACCCAGTGGAGTATGTTCCGGTATCACCGTTTTATGGCGCTGGAAGATGACAACTGGAGGATGATCAGCATGGGAGAGGGAATGACGCCGATCATTTCTCTTAATGATGATGTCATGCTGAAAATGGATTATTACATGCCCACCTTGTCCTACAAGGATCGGGGTGCTGCTGTTCTGATTGCTCACTGTAAATATATGGGGATTAAGAACGTAGTACAGGACAGCAGTGGCAATGCCGGAAACAGTGTGGCTGCCTACTGTAGCCGGGCGGGCATTCAATGTGAAATTTTTGTCCCTGAGGGAACATCACCAAAGAAAATTGATATGATTCGCGCTCACGGCGCAGTCTGCACCATCGTTGAAGGAAGCCGGGATCACTGTGCACAGGTTTGCCGCAGGAAGGTGAAAGAGGAAGGCGCATACTATGCCAGTCATGTTTACAATCCTTTTTTCTATGAGGGGACAAAGACCTATATTTATGAGGTTTTTGAGCAGCTGGGACGAATTCCCCGTCATCTGCTGATTCCTGTAGGCAACGGCACACTGTTTATCGGGGCAGTTCATGCTTTGGAAGAACTTCTTGCTGCAGGCTGTATCGATGAGATGCCGCAGATAATAGCTGTACAGTCAGAGCGATGTGATCCGCTGCTTGTGGCGGCGGAGCGGGGAATGAAAACGCCTGCAGAGATACATCCTCAGCCTACCTTGGCAGAAGGGATTGCTGTGGGAAAGCCCGGGAGAGGAGAGGAGATTCTTGCGCTCGCAGAGAAATATCAGATCCGCTTTATTCATGCTCCCGAGCGGCAGATTCCGGCAGCAAGAGCAGAACTGGCAGAAGCA
>CABSEO010000306.1 GCA_902476665.1 uncultured Emergencia sp. | reverse complement strand
GTTTGTCCAGTGGACCAAGGATTATCCCGATTTGGATGTGATCCGGAAGGATATCCGTGCCGGAGATGGCTACCTCATCCGGACGGACGGAGAAATCGCCGGATATGTGAGCGTGGGATTTGACGGAGAGCCCGCCTATGACTCTATTGTGGGGCAGTGGCACACGGCAGAGCCTTACGCGGTCATCCACCGGATGGCGTTTGCCCGGCGGTTCCAGGGAACAGGCTTTTCCGGGGAGGCCTTTGCACTGATCGATACGCTGTGCCGGGCCAAAGGGGTGCGGAGCATCCGCATCAATACGGCGCCGCCCAACCTGCGCATGCAGCATGTGCTGGAGAAAAACGGCTTTGCTCGCTGCGGTGTGATCGTGTTTCAAGGAGGCGAGAAGATCGCCTACGACAAGACGCTGCCATGAATATCAAACAACCGGACCGCATGGGAGCGCAATATGCTGAAATGCTTTTTTGGGAGATAGCCTGCCATCAAGGGACCGCAAAGGCGAATCCACCCGTGGTTATTCAGTGCAGCTTTGGATAATCCGCTCTACAGCAGACGGAGAAAAGTATTTTAGCTTTGTTAGCTCAAGGGATATTTCCTTGTCAGGCTTGTTCTGCAGCTTCAGCAGGCGGGCGTGGCGAATCGTCAGTGCATTTTTAAAATAATCATAGGTTTGAACTTCGTGTTCCAAGAGCGCGTATACATCTTCGGCCATGGTAAGGTCTTTTGCTTTGAAGGCAATATCAAATTTGGTCATCAACAGATATACCACGGAAGAGGTTGCGTCATGAATGGCTTGGTCGAGCATTCCGTAGGCCGTCTTCAATTCTCCGTCGAATTCGGCAGTATAGAGCGCCTTCATCTGCACATACATGTCATGGGCTTTTTTGGAAGGAAGATTTTCCATTACAGAAAGGATCGAGTTTAATTTGTCCTTATAATCGCTTGCGTTTTGTTGATTGATAAGGCATCTGAAATAGGACTGTGCATGGTACGGGTTTAGGGGATCATTTTCGTAATTGGTGCAACTGTATTGAAGGGCACTGTCATAATCTTCCGACAGGATGTATGCATTGACCAGCTCACGCTTGATCTGAGCCCTGGAGCCGTCCCGGTACAATGCCTCTGTCAGATTTTCGATGGACTTTTGCGGGTTTCCGTTGATACGGTAGAAAAATCCCCGCAAATAGAGGCGGTCAACAGGAGATAGAACAGGAGCATTTATAAATTCAAAGAACTCGTCTTTATGCTGCCTTGCCAGGCTCTGGCAAAAATATGTGTACAGGACCCGGCGCAGCGAGGGCTCAAAATCCTGATCCGCTTTGTCATTGATGATCTGCTTGCATAGTGCACAGCATTTTTTATAACTTCTGTTATTGTAAAACTCGACGATGGACTTGATGTACAGAGACGGGAGGATCGCCGCAGAACTGGTTGATGCGCCGTTTATAATTTTTTCCTTGATTATCCCGTAGTAAGACGCCAAATCAGAGTCTTCATAAAATTTTTGATCCAGAGAGGTGGAGACCATCTCATCAATAATTTTTTGATATGGCTCAGCAAGCTCGTGTTTCATTCTATTGACATAATCGCGGATTACGTCACTTACTCGGATGATTTCACCATTGCTGCCATATAGGTTGCAAATAGAAAGAGCACGAAACTCTTCGTAAATCTTTTGCAGATCTGGATCGATTTGAAATGCTTTGCTGATCATTTCAGCGGATAAGATTTCAAAGCGTGAAAGATAGGCCAAAAAGTTGATTGCTTTTTCGTTTCCATCAAAATGGTTGAGAACGGTTGCAGCCTTATCGTTGGCGTAATCGACGATTTCGTAAAGATGGGAAGAGATTTCCGCATCACTGTACTCCTTCAGCACTGTAACAGCCCAGAAAATTTGCGTAGGATAGCCCGTCAGAAGATCGGAGACCGTCTGTAATGTTTCACGCTCCAAATCAAGGCCGCATTGCTCTGAATACTCTCGGAACATATTGATCCGGTCGCCTTTATTGAGCTCGTTGAGGCGAATGGAAAATACATTGGCAGCACATTTGGTGCGTCGCAGGGGATATTTGGAGGATATACCTAAAACGAACCGCGGGCGAACACGCTCCAGAGCGCTTTTCAGCCAGGGGATCATTTCCTGCGTAGGAGTAATCAAAGTGCCTACATCTTCCACAAAGACAACTTCCCGGCTGTCTTGAAAACATTTCAGCAGCGAAGTAACCCGTTCGACTTTCTCCTCCATGGTTTTAAGTGCCATGACTGTATCGGGCGTATCCAGACCGGAACTTAAATCAGAAAGCTTCAGAATGAAATCTTCGATGCTTTCATGCATTTCCATTTGGATCAGATTGTACGAACTGGCCTCACGCAAAATATGTGATTTTTTCAAGCAATGATCCATGAAACGTTTCCGGCCGATCCCCTCGAATCCGGAAGCAACGCAGCAGACCATCTCGGCTTTATCCAGATTGGATCTTCGCTGTTCAAATTCTTCGATCTCCTGGTTTCTGCCAAAAAAGTATGTTTGCCTGCCTTTTAATTCGGGGGACATTTCCCATGTCAGCTCCCGTAGGCGGGCTTTGATTTTCTGCGCCGCAATTTTGGGGCTGGTTATTCGCCGAATCACATATTCATTCCGCATCCAGGCTGGAATGCGTTCATCAGCATGGGTGATTTGAGGATCTGGATCGATTATGATGGGGTAAATTTGGCGGATTTTTCCCTGATCCAGGAGTTTTTTGGCCTGCAATCGTTCCCTCGCCACCCATTCTGAATCCAGGGCCTTATCTGAAATGAACAAGACAAAAAGATCGGTATCATCGAGTGCGGACATTATTTCGTTCAGGGTTTGCATTCCGTCCTCAAAGGTATATTCATCATAGTGGCATCGATCAATTCCGATTTTCTCTGCAACATACCGGACAAAATCCTTATCCTCACTTTTATGGGACAGAAAAACTTTTCCAAGTTGATTCATAACTAACCATCCTTTTATTCGGTTGTACAATAAAAAATAATTGTGTTTGGATGATTTGCTAATTTGTCGAAGCGAAATGAACTTTGGCTTAGTAAATTATACCATTGCGGTTTGATGTTAACAATATGTTTTGCTGTTAGAGCGCGTAAATTTTGAAGCTTTCTATATGAAAATTCCTTGACTTTTGTTATAGAATATGGATTTGCCGTAAGCGTTTCTGTATGACTGTGAAGGTTTATCAAAATAGAGGAAAATGTTCAAAGTGAGAAA
>CABSEO010000305.1 GCA_902476665.1 uncultured Emergencia sp. | reverse complement strand
ACAGTATCGGAGAGCAGGCGGATGTGTCTATCAACCTGATTCTGCCGTATACTTCTCCTACCTTTATCAAACAGGGCGACCCGAAAGCGATTTATGATTATTCAATGACTTGCCTTGAGAATGCCAGAGATATACTGAAAGTGCTGGAACAGGAATATCAGGCGACATTTGAGAAAAAACTGACGTTAAAGAGACTGGGCGAAGTGATTACATATCCGAGAAGACCGGATATCGGAAAAGGAGTCAGCTACGATGAAAGTCTGGCACCTTCAGTTTATGTGGAAAATGATATTGAACGGCTTATTCGCCTGAACAGATAACAGTATTGAGGAAACAGTATGAAAAAAATAGAAGATTTGTGGAAACAGGCAGGGATCGGTCAGGCCGTATCCCTTGATATGTGTCCTGTGAAGCTGGGACAAAAGAACAGGGTGAATTTGCTGGCTCTGGGTGATGTAGGTGCATCGGTTTTAACCGGTCTGCGGCTTCTGGGTGCTGATGTGATTTCGGAAATCGGAATTTATGATATGAATTCAGAAAACATGCGGCGGCTGGAAATGGAGATTAATCAGATTAATTATCCATTCATCGAAGAATCTGTGGAAAAGCTTCCTGAGGTGAAGCTGTTAAGTCAGGAAGAACTTTTTAGCTGTGATGTATTCATCTTCTGTGCCAGCAGAGGTGTACCGCCTCTTTCTGCCCGTGGGGATGTGCGTATGGCGCAGCTGGAGGCCAACCGCGGGATTGTATCCTGTTATGGACAGATGGCCAGAGAGGTCGGATATCGGGGAATGATTGCCGTAGTCTCTGATCCGGTGGATCCCTTGTGTAAGGCCTTTTTAGAAAGTTCAGGACTGCATCCGGCGCAGATACAGGGCTACGGTTTAGGTGTGATGCATACCAGAGCTCTCTATTTTGCTAAGCGGGACGAAAGATTTTATGCCTATGAGAAAGAAGGCAGAGCGTTTGGCCCGCACGGGGCTGATCTGGTTCTGGCTGACAGTCTGACAGCTTATGATGATCAGAACTCCAGAGAACTGACAGAACTGGTCACTGGTGCTAATCTGCAGGTCAGGGCACTGGGTTATAAACCATATATTGCACCGGCCTTTTCCTCCGGGGCACTGTCCATTCTGCTGACTTTGCGGGGGCGGTGGCATTACAGTTCTCTTTATCTGGGAGATGACCGGGATGGTGCGTTTTTCGGCGTGAAAAACAGAATGACGGAAAACGGCCCTGTTTATGAAGATGCAGAGATCTGTGAGCCGCTTTTTGATCGGCTTTGTCAGGCATATGAAAATTTGAGAAACTTATAAGAGTGGCCTGTATCAGACCCGGATGAAAAAGAGGTGTAGTGTATGTTGCTGGTTGTGAAACCGTTCAGTCGGGAATTCAAGAGAGAAAGCAGAATGGATCGGATTCTGTCAGAATCCCTTTCGGGGGTGGAGGCCAGGTATATCCTTACTGCAGAGGAGCTTTCACAGACGGATTTGTCCGGAAAACAGATTCTTTTTGCAGTCTGCCTTTCTGAGGCAGGTGTGAATCTGGAGTACTACAGGATGCTGGAATATTTCAGACAGAAACCTGACTGTCTGCAGGGAGCTGTGGGCGGTGTCGTTGTAGATGGCAGCGGCGAGCTTTTTACTAAAAGTCTGGCTAGACGTCTGGTGTTTTCGGCTAATATGGCAGGTTGTACTTTTCCGGGAAAGCCGCTGGTTGAGGCGACAGGATCTTTATACAACTTTGAAACCCTGAGTAGAATTCAGCAGGTCAGCAGGGAAGAGGCTTATGGCCGTCAGGTCAAATTGCTGATACAGAAGCTGCTTTCCTTTTCCTTCCATGAAAGGAAGACTGAGAAGGTGCTGGCTGTTCATGCCAGCAGCCGGAAAACCTCCAACAGTCTGTTGCTATGGTCCCAAATCCGTAACTGTCTGGAGCAGGAGGAACAGGCTCCGGAAGTGACAGAAATCTCTCTCAGAAACGGACAGCTTCTTGACTGCCGGGGATGCAGATATGAGGACTGTGTCCATTTCGGCGAACAGGGAGGCTGTTTTTACGGAGGGGTTATGGTAGAAAAAGTATATCCTGCTATTGTACGCTGTGACAGCCTGGTGATGATCTGTCCCAACTATAACGATGCAGTCAGCGCTAATATTACAGCTTTTATCAATCGGCTTACGGCTGTTTTCCGGACCCACGACTTTTCTGAGAAAAGAGTATTTGCGCTGGTTGTTTCCGGTTACAGCGGCGGAGATATTGTTGCGGAGCAGATCATCGGTGCAATGAATTTTAACAAGAACTTTATTCTGCCGGGAAATTTCGCTATGGTAGAATCAGCCAATGATCCGGGAAGTATACTGAAAGTGCCGGATCTGGAAGAAAAGACACGGCGCTTCGCACAGAAAATATCAGGACGGCATGCCGGATGATGAAAAGGGTGCATACAGCGAAGGCAGGATAAAATGTGACATGAAAAAGATCGTCTCCATGGTCTGCTTGCCAAGGGAGACGGTCTTTTAATATGAGAACGGTTTTTAGGGAGCTGATTATTTCATCGCATTGAATTCATGAGAGAAATCTTTTGCGGCTTCGTTCATCTTATGGAAGGACTCTTTAATGCGTGCGACGATTTTTTCTTCAGGTATTTCACGATGCTGTGCTTTGATGAATTCTTCCATTGCGGATTTAATCACCAGAAAATCGATGTTTTCATCTACAAACTTGACTGCCGGATTTGCTGCAGCGGAAAGGAATGCCTCTTTAAGAAGCTCTTCGTCGGAAAGCTCTTCCGGCTCATAAGCAGAGGATACATGCAGAGCGTTAATGTGATTTCCGGATACTTCGACATCTGTGATAAATTCGTCCCACAGCTTTTCCTGACGTCTGATATAAGACTCAATTTCTTCCAGAGTGAAATTCTGACCATGATTTTTAGTATATTCCAGCATGGAGTTTCTGATAACCAGGAAATCCGCCACCTTATCGGTAAAAAGTACTGCGGCATTGGAAACTGCATCATTGAATGCATCTTCCAGAATTTCGTCTTTTGTCAGATGTTCCGGCTGATTAGTCACTGAAATATTTTCGATTTCTACATTGTGACCTTCGCCGGTTATCTTTGTGGAAACAGCGATTAAAGATTCCTGCTGTCTTTTAATAAAGGCTTCAATTTCAGAGACAGAAACTTCAACACCGTATTTTTTGGCATAATCGATCATGTAGTTTTTAATGACCAGAAAATCCGTGTCTT
>CABSEO010000304.1 GCA_902476665.1 uncultured Emergencia sp. | reverse complement strand
AAAATCTGATATTGGTGTTAGAGGAAAAGATTGCAGGTTTAGAGAGAGAACGAAACAATTTATCAGAACGGAAGGACCGGCTGAAATCAGAATATGATGCGCTTCCGGGCGATACGGATCTGAGGGAGGCAATGAAGCTGCTCTTAGCGGAAGAACAAAAGTATGAATTGCTGCGGAGTGAAAATGAAAAGACGGGGGAGCAGCTGACAGCCTTTCTGGAAGAAATAAAGGAAAAGAAAAAGGGTGCGATTGAGATCGCTGAAAAATTGTATCTCAACTGTACTTATGAGACGTTCCAGAGTGCAAAAAGTGCAGCGGAGGAATATGACAAAAATCTGGTAGAGTTAAAGTCGGCACATGAAATGATTTTAAGAAGCGCGGCATACTTAAGGGAGCGCAAAGTTCATTTAGAAGATTTAGATCTTGATATGGATCAGATCAGATATGACATAAGGGAGACCGAAAAGCAGATCAGTTCAAAACAGGAAGAAAGAACATCCATTCTGGAACAGCTTGCCCTGACAGATTATGAAGCGGTCAAAGACAGGTTAGATGCCTGCATTTCGTGGCTGAATGCATTTCCGAAAGAGTTTCAGAAACGTGTGACCGAAAAAACACAAAAGACGGATGAAGCAAAGCTGATCGAAGCGAACCGTATCAGCAATGCGGATACGATAAAGGTATATGAAAAGAAAGTGGAATTTTACCGGAAATGTTATGAACAGGAGAGGGGACTTTTTTATGTGGCTGTACCAGAAGAGATTACGGATGATGCAGGGCATATTTATGATTATCTGCTGACAGATATCAAAGATATGGAAAAAAACAGTATTATCGCTGACCTCAACAGGGTATATTTTGAAAACAGAGGTTTTCTGACCGATTATCAGCTTACGCAGAATGAATTATTTGCAGAATCGGATGAGAGTGAAAAAATAGATGATTATACCCCAAAGCGGCTTGATATCACAGCAAGATATCAGGGGACGAAGGTAACGTTTGCAAGTCTGCTGACACATCTTGATGAAGACATCAGTGAGCTTGAAAACCTGATCAAAGACGGAGACCGGGAATTATTCGAAGATATTCTGGCCAATACTGTGAGCCGCAAGATCCGGGGAAAGATCAATGCGTCGAATCTGTGGGTGCAGAAAATGAATACGCTGATGAATGGCATGGATACGTCAAGCGGTCTGAAACTGAGTCTCAGATGGAGGAGTAAGACAGCCGAAAAAGAGGATCAGCTTGACACCAGGGAACTGGTAGAACTGTTAAAGAAAGATTACCGTCTGATGAGTGAAGAAGAGGCGGCAAGACTTTCTGCACATTTCAGGTCAAAGGTCGACGAGGCGAGACGCAATGCGCGTGACAGTGCCGGAATGATCTCCTTTTATCAGATCATGAAAGAAACACTTGATTATAGAAAATGGTTTGAATTTCAGTTGTTCTCCCAAAAAAGCGGAGAGCGCCAGAAGGAACTGACCAATAGTGTATTTGGTACGTTCAGTGGAGGAGAAAAAGCAATGTCCATGTATGTACCGCTCTTTTCTGCTGTCGTTGCAAAATATCAGGGCGGCAGGGCGGATGCGCCGAGACTGATCTCGTTAGATGAGGCATTTGCCGGTGTCGACAACCGGAATATCAGAGACATGTTCCGCCTGATGACACAGTTTGAATTTGATTTTATTATCAATTCACAGGTATTGTGGGGAGACTGTGATACGCTGGATGCGCTGGCAATTTATCAGCTGATCCGCCCGGAAAACGCGAAATTTGTTACCGTAATGCCTTATTTATGGAACGGACACAGTAAAGAACTGTTAGATGATGAAGAAAAAGTAGAACAAAGAGGGATAGAGATTGAACAATTTGACAGGGCATGAAAAGTTAAAACGTGACTGCGTGGCATATTTCAGGCAAAATGAGATCTGGCAGCGCATCTTTACAGGTTTTCGTGAGAAATACAGTTCCTACGGCAGATTTTCGGGTAAAGTGACTGTAAAGAATATATCTGGGGACGGACTTGACACGTTAGAAGGATTCTTCTGCCAGAATTTTCATGGCAAAAAAAGTATTACGGTTTCTGCTGAAAAATTCCGAAAAGCACTTTCCTGCAGCAAATATGGGACGGTCACACCGGAAGAAGTGCTGGCAGAGTATTTTGGAAAAGCGCTGATTGGAAAGGCAGAGGAAAAGGCATTTAAAGAAAATCAGATGAGGGAGATAAAAAAGGAGTTCCTTGAAAATTTCAAAGGGACTCCTGCCTTTTTGGAGTTTGATACATTCGAAAATATTTTAAAAAGCAGCGACAAAGAGAACTTAAAAGAGTGGAAACGCCTTCTCTGGCTGTGTGCGAACCTATATAACGCTTTGCCGTACCGCACACAAAAGAGCGTGTACCTCGCGGTATTTGCCGCTGCTGTAACCGGAAATCCGCATGCATTTGACCAGGGCACGGCAGAGGGAAAGATCCTTTATCAGGTCATACAAATGGATTTAGGACAGAGGGGCATACAGGTGGAAACTTTAGAAATGTTTCCTGCATATAAGAGACAGAAAAGCTATCTTCTTGCCGGGATATTAATCGATGATATTTCCAATTATGCATTGCTTTATAACGTGCATGCGATCAAAAAGAACGGAGAATTGCACAGAGGGATGGACGGATTCTGTCAGGAAAAAAATATGGTGCAGGTGCCGCTTACAGTACTTTCTGAATGGGAGCGTATCGAGTGTGTGGATCATGAGATCTTTATCGTGGAAAACCCGTCTGTTTTTGCCCTGATCTGTGGAGAAAAGTCGTGCATGTGCATGAATGGGCAGCCAAGACTGGCAGGGCTTTTGGTGTTAGAACTGCTAGCAAAGTCAGGAACTAAGGTATATTATTCCGGCGATCTCGATCCGGAGGGGATACTGATCGCACAAAAATTATCGCAGTACTATCGGGGAACATTCTGCTATTGGCATATGACGCCTTTCGATTATGAGCAGTGCAGATCGAAAGAAATAATTTCTGAAAAGAGAAAGAAAATGCTGCAAAAGATTACAGATAAAAGGCTGCTCCCTGTCGTGGATGCGGTAACAAAATATGGGGTGGCGGGCTATCAGGAAAGTATCGGATTGAATCAGATTTCCATTTGAAAAACTGGTTGATCAGGGTCACCGTCAATCAATGCAAAATGTTATTCCGGTCTCCCTGGCGCAAGGTCGAGGATATCGGGGAATATGCGGAAAAAGAAATTTTCCGCAAGCA
>CABSEO010000303.1 GCA_902476665.1 uncultured Emergencia sp. | reverse complement strand
GGCTTTTGCAGCTGATGGAGCTGCTGGATGCAGATGGTATCGATTACGAAAAGCTTTATACCTATTTTGATTTCCAAAAGCCTGCTTCGAAGAAATACTGGACGCAGACAAACCATGTGGTAAATACCGCCATGGCATTTAAGTGCCGCGCACTGATGTCCTGTCTGACAGAGGAAGATCCGGATGAGTTCGCTCTTTCCATGTATCAAAAGGTGATGAAATACAACAGTATGGCGACCGGACATTTTACCGGTGATGAGTGCCTGTCCGGTGATGCGCCGATCCAGGGCAGCGAGTGCTGCAGCGTTGCGGAGATGATGTATTCCTGTGAAACCCTGCTTTCTATTGGAGGAAATCCCTTCTGGGGGGATTTACTGGAGCGAGAGGCATTCAATTCCATGCCTGCAACGACGACGCCGGATATGTGGGCGCATCAGTACCTTCAGATGACAAACCAGATCTCGGCAGCGCGAATCCCGGATGCAGAGAATCCGTATAATTCCAATAATAACGAAGCGAACATGTTCGGGCTGGAGCCTCACTTTGGCTGCTGTACCGCAAACTTTAATCAGGCGTGGCCGAAATTTGCAATTTCCGCAGTGATGAAAAATGAACGCGGTCCGGTTGTACAGAGCCTTGTGCCCTGCTGTGCACAGGTGGAAACACCCAACGGAACTGTTCAGGTACATATTGTTTCTATGTACCCGTTCCGTGACAATGCAGTGATTGAACTGAGCTCGGACAAGCCTGCCGAAACCTGTCTGCAGATCCGTATTCCCGGCTTTGCAAAGAAAGCGACAGTCAACGGAATAGAAGCATGTCCCGGAACTTATTTCGAGCAGAACATTTTGGTTGACGGCGTAACATGCGTTACGGTGGAGCTGACCTTTGAAGCTATTTTACAGGACCGCCCTTACGATGCAAAGGTGCTGGTTCGGGGACCGCTCCTGTTCTCCCTGCCGGTAAAGGCAAAGGTGAACCGTATCGAATATGTGCGGGACGGCGTAGAGCGCAGGTTCCCGTACTGTGATTATGAGATGCTCCCGGATTCTGAGTGGAATTATGGCTTTTACAGTGAAGAGTTTGAAGTGAGGTTCGAGCCTGTCACAGACACTCCGTTTTCTATTGAGAACCCACCTATCAGGATCAAAGCGAAGATGGTTCCGGTTCCGTGGGAAGAAAAAGGCGGCATTTGCGCTATTTCCCCGATAGAAAGAAAAGCGCTTGGGGAGGCAAAAGACGTGCTGCTGCAGCCCTACGGATGCACGAACCTTCGCATGACGGAAATGCCGTATATCAAACAATAGAATGCACGCTCTGCGAGCATTCTATTGTCATGAATAAAAAGAAACAGAACAGACCGCCCTTTCTGCAGTAATGGGAAAATTGCTGCGGGAGGGGCGGTCTGTTGTGAAAGAACGAGAATTTTGAGGACGGAAGGCAACTGATTAAAGGTATGACTTTAGTTTTTTTAACAGGATATGAACTTGAGTTCCGGGGGCGGCATCCGAAGGAAATTTTCCGGTATTGATTTTTTCAAGTTTTTCAGCATTTGTAATGGCAGTATCCAGGTATGGATATAAAATTTGATACATGTCCATTCGATTTTTTTCATAGCTTCCAAGCCCTTGGAAAGAAAGGATTTCAGTTAATTTAGGCCAGTAGGAGCTTCTGTGCAGGTCAGCTTGCAGAAAACTGAAGTGAAGAAGAAACCATAATTCAATGCATTGGTTAGACCAGATGGCATGGTAAGTAGTCTCGTCTGTTGATTCGGATACACAAAGCTGGGCAGTTTTGTTAATGTGTTCAGCTGGAAAATCATCTGTATCATAAACGATCCAGACATGTCGGTAGCCATTGGCAGATGCGTCTGAGAGCTGCTTAGCTTTTTGAAACAATGTTAATGTGTTATTCCCGATACCATGAATGTTAAGTTGTATTTTGTCGGGATAGGAACTGTTAATGATATCTCTTATTGCGCCAAAATATGCAGGTTCCGTCTCGGTTCCTTCGGTAACAATTAAATGATATTCTGGTTGGATTTTCTTTGGCCTGTCTTGACGGGCTTTCATCCAGCTTTTATCGAGATCACTCTTTTTCGGCGGTTTCAGACTCATGAAAAATCACCTCCAAGCATATTGGAGAGATAAGGATCTGCTCCATAGCGCCCCTCGAGGTATTGTTTATCATAAGCGGCCGTATTTTTTATTCGATCGTTATCTTCTCCGCGAATTTCGTGAAGGGAATAGATTTCGCTTTCATGTGAGGGCGTTTCAGCCGCGAACCAGATTTCATCACGTCGAAAGACCGTATTTTTTAAGGTATACATATCATGGGATGTGAATAAAATCTGGGCACCGTATTTATTGATTTCCTTACTTTTAAACAAGGAAATTACATAGCGTAAAAGTTTTGGATGAAGTTTGGCATCCAATTCATCAATAATTACTAGGCGACCTTCCTGAAGCGCAAGCAAAAGGACCGGAAGAGCAGAAATAAGTTTTTTTGTTCCATCCGATTCCTGCGAAAAAGGAAGTTCGTACTCATGAGCATCCAAAACTCGTTTCATGAATAGCTGATGGTTATCCTCGTCGTAGCGATAATCGGTGATATCGATATTCATATCATTGAGCGCATGAATAAATGCTTTTTTATATGAAGTGTTGTTGGAAAGCATAAGCTGGCGTTCGACCATGGGATTTGCATAGCTGCGAATAATGCAGCTTTCAAACCAGGTCATGACTTCAGTGATGACGGAAATATCATAATTGATAGCCAGGAAAGAAAGATACGGCATTTTAGGGTTAACATTGGTGTTGATACTTTTTCTGGCAATTGTGTATCCAAGAGAAATCTCATTTGTATCCCGTTCAAAAATTTTAGCAGCTTTTTTCCCTGTAATAGCTTTACGGTAAAGAGATTCAAAGATAACTTCGTCTTTTTTCAGAGAAAGATAGTAACAGTATTCGTTTTTATCAATTCGAAAGAAGATACGGAATTCTGTGGGCTCATATCGAGAGGTTTCGTCAAAAAGAAATGGGAAAGAGGCAACCTCTTGTTGAAGAATAAGATCTTGTCTGTTTTTTCCTAATTCCTTTACCGGATTTACAACGGTAAAGATGAGACATGAGAGTGCCTGAAGTAAATTTGATTTTCCACCGCCGTTTGGACCATACACGACACTGACAGGGAGAAGATCGGATGCGGGCGCTTCAGTAATCAGGGTATCTTTGAATTCTGGAAGGGCAGTAGCCTGAAAA
>CABSEO010000302.1 GCA_902476665.1 uncultured Emergencia sp. | reverse complement strand
GTGGAATCTTCTGTCGTAGCATGTTCCTGAAGGCGGCTGTCTATTTCATCCTGTATTTCCTCATCAGATACAGACACCGAGACTTTCTCATATTCCAGCCCTTTGTACTCGCCTACTGTTACATATTCTGAAAGATCGTAATCACTATAAGGCTGTTCTTCTCCACATGCCGTCATAGTCAGCATGGATGACAGGCAAAGCCCTGCGATCAGACCTGTTGAAATTATTTTTTCTTCATGTCATTTCCTACCTCTAATCTATTTTACTTTATCCGTCACCGGACTACCTAATTCTATCACGGCTTTTCCTTGTTTTCAAACGATTACAGGATAATTCACATAAAATACACAATCCTTCACAAAACTATTGCTATGCCTCTTGTGCCTCCAGTCTTTCCACAGCTTTTTTTGCACGGCTGCGTTTCTTTGCAGTGGCTCTGACAGTGATATATACCAGCATCAGTACTGTAGCCAGATATGGAACAGCCGCTGTTAAATCACTCGGCACTCCCACAGACTGCAGTCTGAGTCCCAGTGCCTGCAGAAAGCCGAAAAGAAGAGCAGCGCCGAAAACTTTCGGAGGATTGGCCATTCCGAATACTACACAGGCAAAAGCGATAAATCCGCGGTTTGCACTCATTCCTTCTGTAAAGCAGTTGAGAAATCCCAAGGACAGATGAGCGCCTGCAATACCGCAGAAAATGCCGCATAATACACTGGACAGCACTTTCATCTTTACCGGACTGATACCCGCAGTCTCCAGCGCCTCCGGATGTTCTCCCGAAGCTCTCATCCAAAAACCGTAAGGAGTTCTGTAAAGGAATATCCATACCAGAATAACAAACACCCAGGACAAATATACAAACAAAGAATATCCGCTAAGAATATCTCCAATAAAAGGAATGTCCTTGATCAGTGGAATTTCTATAGGTGCAAGACCTTTAATTCCGACATCAGTCCATGTTCCCACCTTCCCAAATACAGAACGGAGCAGAAAAATAGTCAGACCGCCTGCAAAGGTATTAATGGTCATACCGATGATGAATTCATCACTCTTTAACTTTACTACAAAAAGTGCAAAGAATAAGCCTACAGCAATGCCGACAAGCACTGCAACCAACACGCCCATGGATGCACTCGCAAATAAAAAGCTGAATACTACAGCAAAGAAGGCTCCCATCAGGATCATTCCCTCCATGCCGATATTCATAATGCCCGCATGTTCCGTAAACAGACCGCCCAGAGCCGCAAGAAGAACCGGAGTTGCATTACGAATGGTATTCTGAAACAGTCCTACACTAAATATTGCTGCTATTTGTTCCCACATTTGCCTTCAGCTCCTTTCTTGCAGTTCTCTGCAGATTTCTATGTTCCAGCCATACGGAAATACCGTTCTGGGCTGCCATCAAGAAAATGATGATAGAGAAGATAATATCATAAAGCTGAGTTGATACACCTACCATCATATCCATATAACTTGCTCCAGTACTCATAATGGCAAAGAAAAAGCTCATGATGATGATGCCGATTGGATTGTAGTTCATAATCATTGCAACCAGCATGCCATCAAAGTAAAATTCATTGCTGACAGCCTCAGTCATATGTCCCTGAGAGCCGTAAACCAGAAACATTCCTACAAAACCACAGATTGCTCCAGAAAATACCATAGAGCCTATCATCAGTTTACTGCTTGGAAGTCCCGCAAATCTAGCAAATCTTTCATTTTCACCGGTCACTTTAATCTGCAGACCCACACTGGTCTTTTTCATCAGATACCAGATAAAGAATGCCAGCACTGCTCCGCCGATGAATCCTGTCGTCAGATTTGATGCCTCAATTAATTTGCCAAAACGCAAGGTCTCATCCAGATAGTCAGTTCCCTTTGCAATCGCTTTAGAGGGAGAATTCCATGGTCCATTTACTAAATAGGTGCATACCTTAATAGCCACTGTGTTGAGCATAATCGTGGTGATAACCTCGCTGACACCCAGTTTCACCTTCAGCATAGCAGGCACCCATGCATAAAATCCACCTACTACAACAGCACAGATGAAAGCTAAAATAATAACCACAATGTTAGGAAGTTCGGAGAACCATAAGCCAATCATAGTGGCAAATAAAGCGCCGAAAAACAGCTGTCCTTCACCCCCGACGTTGAATAATCCACCCTTTGCACCGATAGCGGTAGCCAGACCCAGAAGACACAAAATCATAGCTCGTTCAAGGGTATTTCCGATAAATCGAGGAGTACTGAGAGAGCCTTCAATCATAGCTCCATAAGCTTCAAACGGATTGTAGCCTGTCGCAACAATCAGCAGTGCTCCAATGAGCAAGGCAATCACAATACTTGCAACAAGTGTTCCAATGTATTGAAAATTAATTTTCTCTTTTAAATTACTCATGCCTGCTCACCTCCTGACTCTTTTTCACGATGTCCTGTCATATAATAGCTGATATCCATCTTACTGATTTCTCCTGACTTGAATTCGCCGGTTACCTGACCTTCATAAATCGTAATGATTCTGTCGCTGAGGCGGAATACCTCATCAAGATCGGCGCTGACCAACAGAATCGCGCAACCTGCGTTACGCTTTTCGATAATGCTCTTATGAATAAATTCAATAGCGCCTACATCTACACCCCTGGTCGGCTGCGCAATGATCAGAATCGGCGTATCAAAGGAGAATTCTCTTGCAACAACTACTTTCTGCATATTACCGCCAGAGAGTGAGCCTACCTTTGTATCCACGCCCGCGCCTCTCATATCGAATTTTTCAAAAAGTTCGTTGGCATATCTGACAATAGAGGATTTTTTCAGATGAATCTTGTATTTTGAAAATTCCGGTCTTGTTTCTTTACCGATGATCAGGTTATCTGTAATAGTGGACTCTGTCGTTACGCCGGTAGCAATTCTGTCCTCAGGAATATGGGCAAGTCCCAGTTTACGGACCTCTCCCGGCTTCATGGCTGCGATATCTGTCCCTGCAACTTTTACAGTTCCGCCCTCAATATGACGCATACCCGTAATAGCTTCCAGAAGCTCACTCTGACCATTTCCTTCAATAGCGGCAATTCCCAGAATTTCACCGGCTCGCACCTGCAGATCCACACCGCGGACAGCAAGAAGGCCTCGGTTATCTGCAACCTGCAGATTTTCCACCTCTACCATCACCTGACCGATGTCTCCGGTTTTTTCGATAGTATCGAAAAGAACTTCTCTACCTACCATCATAGATGCCAGAATCCGCTCATTGACATCTTTGGTCGCT
>CABSEO010000301.1 GCA_902476665.1 uncultured Emergencia sp. | reverse complement strand
GCTCCCAGAACAACAGATACAATCGTTTCAGTTTTTCCATTGACTTCCACATCGATGGCTGTTACGATGCAGGCGCCGGATCTGTTGGTTGTACCGGTTTTGATTCCGATAACACCCATATTATAAATCAAGGTACTGAATGTAGAGTTGGCTTTCACTCCCTCACCGAAAGAAGGCACGTCAATGCTTGTCTTGGATGTAAATGAAGTCAGCGCCTCTTTATGATTTTTCATCAGGTAAGAAACCAGTTTGTACATATCTTCAGCACTCATTTTATTCTGACGTTTTCCGGTTGTCTGGCTTGGCACATAGTTTGGAAGTCCGTGAGGATTTACAAATTTTGCAGTGGTCAGTCCCAGCTGTTTTGCTCTTTCATTCATCAGTTTCACAAACTCTGCTTCAGAACCCGCAACAACCTCTGCCAAAGCTGTGGCACACTCATTGGCGGAAGGAAGCATCATGCCTGCAATCAGATCATGTACAGTAACCTCTTTCCCCAGTGTGAAATTATCTCTGCAGATGCTGGTGCTGTCTTCAGAATTTGCTTCTTCCATAACTGCCTCAGAAATTTTGTAGGTATCTGTCAATTTCACCTTGCCTGCGTCAATCGCCTCCTGTACCAGAAGGAAAGTCATCAGCTTGCTGGTGCTGGCAACTTCTGTAGGATGATCGCTGTCCCAGCTGTACAGTTTTTTACCGGAGGTGACATTTCCAAGATATACCCCGTCCAGATCATGGAAATATGAATCCTCTTCCAGCTGATCGATATTAACGGTAAAATTCTTTGCACTGTTGATTTTCAGTTCATTATAACTTGTATATTCCACGTCAATGCCGAATACCAGTCCCAGATCCACCAGTTTCATATAAGCGTCTCCCGGCTCTTCAGACGGATACAGTCTGTATTCCACATATTTACCGTCAATGGTCAGTTCCGGAACTTCAAGACTGATATTGTCTGAAACCAGATCATTCTGATATTCCTTGTCAAAAGGCGTATTTTCTCCTCCAACCGGTACATAGTCCGTATGCGTAGTGATACTGAACGCATTTTTTTCTGCGTCATATTCCACATTCATGTTCTTCTGGCTTCCGCTGAGGGCACTTGCAAGATCACGCAGGGAAACGTAGGTGTGATAGGTATAAGAGGCGTTATAACCTTTTACCGTTACCGGCTCTTTACCGTCTACACTCACTTTGAAGTTCACCCGATTCATCTGATCTCCTGCAAAAGCTGTTCCTGCTGTACCGAAACACATTGACAGTGCTACTGCCAGAATCAGGATCAGGCTTGCTGCTCGTTTTTTTAGACTGCTTGTTTTCATAAGCTTCCGTATCCTTTCTTTTAAATTATACTAATTTTCTGCGTTTTCACGCTTGTACTTATTATAGCAATATGCATGCCATACGTCAGAATACGGATATTTTCAGCTTCTTTTCAAAAAAGACCTGCTATTTTACCCTGTATTTGTTCTATATTCAGCACTGTTTTTCCTGTTTTCAGAACCTTAGCGCAAACAAAAAGGCCGAAGCATGGTCTCTTTCAATTCTATAGAGTCAATGCCATCGGCCTTCTTTTTTCATTCTCTATTTTCCAAAACAGCTTTCGATTGCTTTCATCCGCCCGCTCTGCTTCACATCAAAAGGACGCCGGCTGTCACAGTAAGTGCAGTCTATTCAAAATTCCTGTCAAATCTGGAATCCAGCCGGCTGCCTGTTCTGAGACTATCGTCATAGCTTTTCATCATCGCCGCCGCAATGGGCACTGCGGCTTCAAACCGTTCCAAAAGTCCTGCATTACTTTCCGCACACTTTGGATTGTCCTTTTTCTGATGCATCAGACCTTTCAGAGATGCATAGTGGCCTGACATCCGCAAAGCTGTATTAATCAGCCCTCGCTTTGCTGCATTTGGTGCAGTGAGAAGCCTTTTTACACTGCGAAGATCAGAAAGAGCCTGTGCTGCCGTTTCTGCAGTAATATTTTCATAAAAAGGAGCGATAGCCTCCGCTGTCCTGCTGTCCTGCGGAACCAGATCTCCCATAGGAAACGACATCGGATCCTCTCCGTCCATTCGAAGAAGCATCTTTTCAAATTCCTCTTCTATCTCCAAATGTTCCACCCCCGTTTTTTCAATCATTTCTGCCACATAACCGTGACACTGGCTGTCGAGAATGTAGTGACAGATAAAACCCAGCAGATAAGCATACTCTTTGCCGGAAACCCCTTTTTCTTCAATGACTCTGAACGCATGCTGAAAAAACGGTCGAGCGGAAATCTCATGAAGATGATGACCGTATTTCGATACACGATTTTTAGTATGCGGACGATAAAAGAAAAAAATATCCGGTCCCTGCAATCCGATCTGAAACTGTGCTCTATGATTCTCTGCCACCGTTCTCAGCTCCGGATCCAGTATTTCAAGTACTTGCTCTCCAAAACGATGATGTGCGTAATATGCCGGCATATTCCCCTTCCCCCTTGTCATTAATTTTCTTCTATATATTCATCATAAGTACACAGCCTGTCAATCAGGCTTCCGTCTTTTCGAATCTCCATAATTCTGTCAGCAATCGTCTGAATAAATTCATGATCATGAGAGGCAAAAAGCACATTTCCCCGAAAAGCCTTCAACCCGTCATTGACTGCTGTGATAGATTCCAGATCCAGATGATTGGTCGGCTGATCCAGTACCAGCACATTAGATCCGTACAGCATCATTCTTGAAAGCATACAGCGGACTTTTTCTCCTCCGGAAAGCACCTGAACCTCTTTGTATACATCATCCCCGGAAAACAGCATTCTTCCCAAAAAACTTCTCATAAAAGTTTCTGTCGTTTCGTTTGTGTACTGGCTGAGCCAGTCAACCAGATTCAGGCTGCATCCGTTAAAATACTCCGAATTATCCATAGGGAAATAAGAAGTTGTAATCGTCACACCCCATTTATAGCTTCCTTCATCCGGCTCCATCTCACCCATAATGATCTTGAACAGGGTCGTGTTTGCAATTTCATTTTCACCTACAAATGCAATTTTGTCTCCTTTATTGACCCGGAACGAAATGTTATCCAGCACCTTAACCCCGTCAATGGTCTTAGTAAGACCTTCTACAGAAAGAATATCTTTTCCAGGTTCTCTATCCATGGTAAATCCTACAAAAGGATACCTTCTGGAGGAAGCCGGCATTTCCTCTACAGTCAGCTTATCCAGCAGTTTTCTGCGGCTTGTTGCCTGTTTTGATTTTGACTTGTTCGCCGAAAATCTCTGAATGAAT
>CABSEO010000300.1 GCA_902476665.1 uncultured Emergencia sp. | reverse complement strand
AGAGGAAATTGCAAAATGCGGACAGATACCAGAGGTGATCCCAATGCGTGGAGGAACTGACGGTGTAGCACTGACCGCCATGGGCCTGCCGTGTCCGAATCTTGGAACAGGCAGCTACAACCACCATTCTGTTCATGAGTTTGCCAATATTCAGGAAATGGACCTCTGTGTGGAGATCATACTGGGTCTCATCAGACGCTTTGGCGAGCAGTAACGTCTTATAATCTATCAAACAGAAAAGGAACGCAATCATTCACCTGATAATTGTGTTCCCTTTTCTTTCTGTTTTCTCAATTAACAATTTCTATGTTCCGCAGAAGCTGACAGCTAAAGGTATTTCCTATGTTTTCTATTATCTCATACCTCTGTCAGTTAACCACAATTTGTTATTTTATTAAAAATGAGTATAAATCTCAGAGAAAATAAGTCCGTTACAGTATTCAGTCTAAGCCTAGTTTTCCACATTTTCAACCAAAAGAGCTTTAAAATGAGAAAAGGAGTATAAATAGTTATACTCAATCTGTTGTTTTATTCACATCCTGGTTAATTGCAATGCCAGCAGCCTGGATTGTGTCAAACAAAAATCCCTGTGAAGGCATGCTCAATTATTTTTAAAAATCAGTCCAATGGAAAACAGGCGATAAGCCTGACCTTCTCTTCCGGACACAAAAAGGAGCCATTGTTCCATAGATGAATTGCCATCTATTTTGCAATGCTCCCTTTATTTCAATTTAAAGCATTCCATCTCAGACGATGGCACCTGTCCCGCTTCATCTTCCTGCATCTGCTTCAGCACAAGATTCTGCCCGCAGAGTGTTTGCAGAAGATGCAGCACCTCTGCAGACAGAGCGTCAGGACTTCCGTTTATAGAAAGCTCCAGAGTAATTCCGTCACTGCAAAGGCGGCTGATTAAAGTGATAAAAACCTGGATGACCCGAACCATAGGCACATTTTCTGCCGGTTTTCCGCAAAGAGGCTGAATAAATGCCAAGTCAGCAAGCTGCTCTGGTTCAAGATATGATGAAATCTGAATCCGGCCGCACTGCTGCAGATTTCCCGCAATATCGGCAAGCAGATAACTTTCCACCTGGGAAAGTGCCGTAACAGACAAGCTAATATGAGACCTGGTGCCAAGATATGCAGAAGGATTTTCCGGGTCATCCTGCACCGCTGCAGTATTTCGGTTTCTGACTTTACCAATCAGCTGCTTCAGTTTCTCTGAAGGTTCTGCACCAATATCTCTTGCCAGCTTATGGTAGAACTTCTGATAAAACTTCACGGCTTCCCCAAAGCTGCCCATTGCAGTAAAAATCCTGATCCGTATTTCTGCATTGGTCTCATCATAAGGATCCAGTGTCTCGCAGTCGTTCAGCGCCTGCAGACATTTTTCCTGTTCTCCCCTTTCATGATACAGAAGAACCAGTTTCTTCAGAAGCTGCAGCTTTTTATGTTCCAGACAATATCGCTGCATGACAACCATTTCTTCAAATTCATCGCAGCCGTGAAAAGTCTGCTCTCCGAAAAAATCCCCCGTAAACTGGCTGTACAGTTCTTCCAGCTCTGCAAGATCGTCTGTGTTCTCAACCTGAGCAGACAGAATACGGCCCAGATCACTTGTATAGGTAAACCGCTCATTAATGCGACATGTATCCTTTGTAATCATCAGAAAATGTTCTCCGGAAGACTCTGGTGGTATCAGCTTTTTCAGCTGCCACAGGTTGTACCGCAGATTGTATCTTCCGGCTTCCTGTCCGCTATCCGGCCACAGATAATTAATCAGCTGCCTGCGACTTGCCTGATGATTTCGCTGCACCAGCAGAATTGCCAGAAGAGCCATGGATTTTCCGCTGACTTGTGAGGTCAGATCCTTGCCGTCGTACTCCATCTTCAGTTGTCCTAAAAACTTAAGTTTCAGCATGGAACCCCCTGTTATGTAAAACCTTTCCCTGTTTTACTGTCAAAGAAACTTTCACATCTTTGATCTTTTTTGGATTTAACGTCTGCAGATCCTTTTCCAGAATCACCACATCAGCCTTTTTTCCAGGCGTCAGGCTGCCAACTTCATTTTCCAGAAACAGCCCATAAGCACCATTTCTGGTATACATGGCCACGGCTTCTGAAAGTGATACTCTATGAGCGGCAACGGGATGATTGACCGCATAATGAATTCCCACCAGAGGATTCAGATCTGTCACATCACTGTCGGATCCTCCACACACCACAAGACCGCTGTCTATCATGGAACGAAACTGATTTGTCTCCCTGTACCGTGCACCCAGACGGCGGTGATACATGCTGCCTGAACCTCCCCAGCAACCTTCATAGGTCGGCTGAACAGATACGATAATGCCCAGCTCCGCAGCTCTTTTCATCTGATCCACACGCATCATCTCGCAGTGTTCAATACGGTTTCTCAGCTGTTTCTTCCCATAAAGACGCTGTGCATATTCAAAAGCGCAAAGTGCCTCTTCGATGGCTGCATCTCCAATAATATCCAAAGCAAGCTGCAGATTTTTTTCATAACAGGCCACTACAAATTCCCGCAGCGAATCCGGCTCAACATAAAGAAGCCCCCGAGTGCCGGGTGCGTCACAATAATCGGTTGACAGAGCGGCAGTCCGCCTTCCTAGAGTTCCGTCCAGATACAAAGCGCCTCCAATTCGCTTCAGCCCTTTGCTTTCTACAATTTCTATATCCGTTGTGGGATAAAAAAGTTCCATATCAAGCGGATATTTGCATCTGTTCTGATAAATATATTCACAGTCATAGTCTTCACCAAATCCGAAATTCATGTTGCCGCCTTCCATAGCTGCAACAGTGGTCAGACCGTGGGCAAAGAGTTTCGGCATGACCGTCTCCAGTGCCAACTCCAGCTCGCTGTCGGATACAGCCTCCCTGACATTGGCTTCCAGCCTAGCCCCGGCCTGCGCTGTAAATATGCCGGTCGGCATGCCGTTTTCGTCGATATCCACTCCGTTTAAAGTAAACGGCGCCCTGAAGTATAGAATACCACAAGTATTCAACATCAGTGCATGGTAATCTGTGGTATATACTGCTACAGGAATATCACGGCAATATTTGTCAAGTACCGTCCTGTCTGGAAATCTTCCTTCTTCCAGCTTGTCACAATCCAGCTTCGTGGCAACAATCATCTTATCCTTTGACTTAGCCTTGCTCCTTGCAGCCTTCAGTCGCTTTCCAACTTCTTTAAAGTTTCTGGCGCCTTCCAGACTGATTCGGCTTTCGCTGAGAGCAGTGATTACCGTATGAAAATGG
>CABSEO010000299.1 GCA_902476665.1 uncultured Emergencia sp. | reverse complement strand
CAGATAGATATGAATATCTCCGTCGCAGCACTGTCCGGAACCTACTGCTGCAGCCTGTACGTCGTCACAGCCGCCGAACACAGGGGTACCCACAATAAGCCCCATTTCTTCTGCAGCTTCCTGTGTCAGACCACCTACCAGATCTGTGCTGCAGACAAGAGGCGGCAGTTTTTCCATGTCTATCCCTGTCAGTTTCATCACGGAAAGCCATTCTTTCTTCTTCAAATCAAGTCCGTAGGAAGAAGCTCCTGAAAGTTCCGTCACCATCCTGCCCGTACACTTATATTTCAAGTATCCATTCACATCCAGAATCAGATGAGTCTTCCGGTATATCTCCGGACGTTCTTCCTTAAGCCAGACGATCTTTGCAATGCAGTCTTTTCCCATAATTGGTGTACCTGCTGCCAGAGAAAAGATCTTCTTGCCTCCCAGTTTACGCATGATTTTTTCCGCCTGCTTCTGAGCTCTGCCGTCTACCCAGGTGATATTGGGATACAGAACTGTTCCATCTTTGGCTACAGGAATTACCCCCTGTGCCTGAGTGGAAAAAACGATGCCCTTGATCTGTGCAGGTGAGATCCCTGTCTGTTTCACAATATTCCTGCTGGTCGCAGTCACTGCCTTCCAGTAATCCGCAGGATTCTGCTCCACCCAGGCAGGGTTCGGATAAAAGGTCGGATAATCTGCTTTACTTGTAGCAGCTACCTGTCCCTCAAAATCCACCAGCACCGCTTTGTCTGAACTGGTACCGATATCGTGAGATAAAATGTATGATTTCAGTTCGGATTGTTCCACTGCTGTGCCTCCTTATGCTCTGCCCTTTCCAGTGTTGACCACATGCTTAAACACTGTTTCAAAACGGTTCAGTGCTTCATCGATGACTTCGTCAGTATCAGCCATAGATGTATAAAGTCTGCTTCCCGCAAGAGTTACAAGCCCATTGGCCATATAAGCAGCACCCATTCTTTCCATGGCATCCTTTCGCTTATACATCATCTTCTTGTTCTTCAGAAGGCCAATGGCTGATTTTGCAAAGTTAAAAGAGGAAAAATCAAAACTCATAGCGCCGGTACATTCCAGATGTACTATGCTTCCCTGATTATAGGCAACATAAGGAAGACCGTATCTTTCAATCAGCTCCTTGAGTCCATCAGTCAGCCTGTCTCCCGCTTTTCCCGCAAGTTCACAGGCTCCTGTCCGCTCAATTTCTCTGATAGCCACATAGCCGGCCGTTGCTGAAAGAGGATTTGCTGCAAGAGTACCCCCTACATAGGCTCTATGTCCGGAATTTCCCAGGCCTGCAGCCATAATGCCTGCATACTCCTTCTTTCCGCCGACACCGCCTGCTCCCGGATAGCCGCCTGCCACAATTTTGCCAAAAATCGTCAGGTCAGGAACTACATCAAAATACTCCTGAGCGCCTCCCAGTCCGACACGAAAACCGGTTACAACCTCGTCAAAGATCATCAGTGCACCGTATTTGTCACAAAGACTGCGAACACCTTTATTGTAATCCTTTGCCACAGGTCTGGTCCCGCTTTCCGGTCCTACAGGTTCCACAATCACGCCTGCTGTACCGCCATGAGCTCTGTTCTTTTTCAACATATCCTCCAGCATGTCCAGATCGTTAGGTTTCACTTCCTCCATGTAAGAAAACATTCTGCCCGGAATACCATGGGATTCCAGCAGGGAACGGCTCCCCGGAATCTTCAGTCCATAAACCATCTGATCACTCCAGCCGTGATAAGCTCCGCCGATTTTAATAATGTGTTTTTTCTTTGTCGCAATACGGGCGATTCGGATGGCTGCCATCACTGATTCGGTACCGCTGCCCAGCATACGAAACATTTCCACATTAGGCATATGGCGGTGGATCTCCTTTGCAATCAGGAGTTCTGACTCATGAAGCAGTCCTGTCACAGGTCCACAGGAATTGATCAAATCGATGGCTGCCTGCTTAACCGGTTCATAATTGCTGCCCAGAATGGTAGGACCGCCGGCCTGCAGAAAATCAATATACTGATTTCCGTCTCTATCGTAAAGATATGCACCTTCAGCCTTTTCAAAACATACAGGAAACGGCTTATTAAAAGCAAGATTGTGCTGTACGCCACCGGGTATATACTCTTTTGCCTCTTCATAAACAGCCTTGGAAGCCGTGCATTTTTCATCGTAATATTTCAAAATCTCATCTTCATAATAATCCTTTGAGATCTCCCAAATCGGTTCAGAAGTCAGCTTCTTCAGCCGGCTGTTGATATAGTCAGGATCATCCCATCTGCTGATACCACAATTTTTCATCGTCTTTTCCTCCTTGACCTGTCAGTTTATATCATTTATCAGTTAATATAGATGTCACGCTCTATTCCACGATTTCTCATGACTGCATGCCATATTCCTTCTCAAGCAGCATTGCCAGCATCTGATGAAACTCTTCTTTCATCACTTCTGCATCAAAGTGCTTTTTATGGGCGTGATAATGGTTGACCAGTCCATAATAAGCCCCCATAATCGCCAGCGTTTTCAGCCGATCCGGCTGTGAAAGATTACAATTTATCATGTCTTCAATCCGGCCCAGAGTATTAGCCTCTGCCTCCTGCAGAATACTGCTTGCAGAAACTCTGTAAGTAAGTACAGGATAACTTGCTGTATCTTCAATCAGTTTATCAAATAATGCCTCTATCAGTGCAGTGCCTTTTTTCCCCTGCCCTCTGCAGTAGTCCTCTATATCCGCAATTTCCTCTTCAAAAATCGCTGCAAGCAAAGCATCTGTGCCGGCAAAATGATTAAACACCGTCGTTCTGCAGACTTCGGCGGCCTCAGCAATATCACCGAAGCTGACATTCTCAATGCCCTCCCGCTCAAAAAGACCTTTAGCTGCATGCATGATCTTTCTGCGGCTCTTCTCTTTCTTCTTACGCTCAGCCATGACGTTTCGCCCTCTTGTTGGTGTTGATGCTATTCCTGAAAACAAAAAATCTGTCATAGAGAAACTCTGTGGTCAGATTTACTGCCATGGTACCGAACAATACAATGTATTCGTTAACCCCGACATCGGTAAGTGCACTGCCCCACCAGGTGGAAAGGGGCGTAAAAACACAGTAAAAGCAGAATACCTTTACCATAGCTACAGGCACATTCCCTGCAGATTTAAAAGTGAATTCCCTGTTCAGCGTAAAATTCCACAATACGGACGCTACCAGTGCAATCAGATAGCAGGGCCAGTACTTCCAGTCCGTCAGTTCATTAAGAACAGTAAAAACCAGTGTCTGGATCACTC
>CABSEO010000298.1 GCA_902476665.1 uncultured Emergencia sp. | reverse complement strand
GGATTTTAATAATCGATGATATCAGCCTTTGCACTATCTTTGCAAATACCTTGGACAATGCCATTGAAGCCTGTTTAAAGATAGATAATTATGACTTGAGATGGATTTCAGTCAAGGCCCGATATACCGAAAACGGCTATTTCAGCTATGAAATTAAAAACTCCAAGTGCAATGAGGTGAAAGTGCATAAGAATCGTTTTATCACAGATAAAGCTGACCCTGAATCCCATGGGATAGGTATTTCTTCAGTGAAGGAAATTGTGGAAAGATATGACGGAACCATAGATATTTCTTATACAGATGATGAGTTTAAGGTGCTCATTCTTATCGGCTAGTAAATAAACGAAGGCGGTAAACAGCTATGTCAAAAGTGAGAAAGGAGAATTGCAATGGAAACCTGGGAAAAGATTGACATGGAAAAATGGCCACGCAGAGATCATTTTGCATATTACACTGAAAAACTGAAAGTCCAGTACAATATAACTGCAGAAATCAGGGTGGAAACCCTTCTTTCCTATTGCAGGAATACAGGAAGACGATTCTATCCGGTACTGATCTATCTGACTGCCAAGACTGTCAACAGTATTGATAATTTAAAACTGTTTTTAAATGAAGCAGGAGAACTCTGCCAGTGGAAGCAGGTTCATCCCAACTATACAATTTTTCACAATGATGATAAGACTTTTTCTGATTGCTGGTCCTTGTACAATGAAGATTTGGATATTTTTTATGACACGATTACTTCTGATATGGAGAAATATGCCAATGTGAAAGGTATTAAAGTTCGCAGCGATCAGCCTAAAAACTTTTTCTGCGTGTCCTGCGCACCATGGACTTCATTTACAGGTTTTAATACAACTGTAGTGGGAGGAGACCTTCAGTATTTTCCCGTTATCACAATGGGAAAATATCATCGGGATGATGAAAACACAGTTCGGATGCCGGTAAATCTTAATGTGATTCATGCTGTGTGTGACGGCTATCATGCCGGCTTATTCTTTGATATGCTGCAGAATGAAATCGATGCAATGGTTTCATTCTGAAACAGGCCTGGAATATGAGGGCTTGTATATGCAGGCTGCCTTTTAAGATGCATAGCTGCAATTAGAAGGCAGCCCAGAAGTTAAAGTACACAGAGACTCATTTTTCTAGTATTGTTCAATATCTTTTCCTACGATTTCAGCGATTTCTTTTCTGGTTACTCTTAGCTTGTTGATAACAGTTTTATTTTTTACTTTTTTAATGGTCTCATCAGTAGCCGGCAGCAGCTGATACTTTTTACCCGTATCCTGATTATCAGTGAGAACCCTGAGAGGATAATAGCCCTGGTGTTTTAGTTTAACTGTTCCTTTTGTTTTTACCAGTGTCAGTGAAATCATCATACCGTAAGTAGTATTTCGTTTTCTGGTCATATGGGAGATGAAGTTTCCTAAGCCATAGGCTACAGGCACCTTTTTGCCGTTTTTTGCAGTAATGATATCATGTGGCTGTACTGTATGGGAGTGAGAACAGAGAATATAATCGGCTCCTGAATCGGCAATCTCTTTTGCAATTCTCAGCTGTTTCGAACTGGCTGCATTTGTATACTCTTTACCGCTGTGGAAATAAATGATAATATATTCTGCACCCTGCTTTTTCATGTCTCTGATATCTCTTTGCACTCTGGATTTAGAATACAGGTTGAGATATGTAAGCTGGTTCAATTTACTGAAGTCTTTAATACTGGTATTAAAATAGGTTGCATAAGAAGCAATGCCTACTTTTATCCCGTCTTTTTTCAATAGTAAAAAGCGCTGCTCTTTGCTGTTTTTAAAAATTCCTGTTCGTTTGAATCCATGTTTATCAATGTTTGAGACAGTTTCTTTCAGACCTTTGACTCCAGTATCCGCATTATGATTGTTTGCAGCTACCAGAACGTCAAAACCTGATTTTTTCAAAGCTGTCAGGTAAGATGTAGGCGCATTGAGATAAGGTTTGCCATATTTTCTCTTTTGCTCGCAGCCAAGAGGAGAAGATGGTGATACATTTGTTTCCAGATTGGCCACAGCAAAATCTGCACTGTTGATAAGTTCTCTCATATAATCAAAGGCATAATGAAAATTGTAGTCTTTTCCGTTATAAGCGGCAGCCTGCTGCTTATACTGACACATCAGATCACCGCCCAGAAGCAGAGTGATGCGGGAAGCCTCTGCCTTCTTGTCTGTGGAGGCATAAACCTGTTCAGATGAGAATAATGCTGTGGTCGTAAGTAAAGCTGATGTCAAAATGATAGATATGAAAACCTGCAATATTTTGTATTTTTTCCCTTGAAATATCATGGTAAAGCTCTCCTGTGTCTGTTCTAAATTAAGGACTTATCAGTTTTCTAAAAATTGCTGAAAGGTTGATCTCATGCCAATGCCTGCATCAGCATAGGGCAGCTGTATAATCGCATAACTTGCCTGTGAGTTTCCTTCGATAAGACATATGCCGGTTTCTGTTACTGCAATATCCCAGCCTACCAGTTCTACACCTTCAAGACGTAAAGCTGCTTCTTCTGTAACCTTTAAAACTCTATCCCAATGAGGGATTTGAAAGCCTGAAATAGGTAGTTCCGAGATGGGATGAAAGGAATAATGCTTTCCGTCCAGATCCACGGCATCAGTACATGTGATTCCTGTTTTAACGTCAATCGTGGCAATAATACCTCCTGCATGGAAATTATCCACAATCTTGCCTCGTCCCATTCTAAAACCCGCATAGATGTGATGACATGATCCCTTATCTACAATAGTGAGGACACGGATTGTATTGACCGAAGTTGGATTAAATGCGGCAATTTCAGGATGCTGAATGATACATTCTTCACAGATCAGTTTTTTTCTATCGGAAATCAGATCTTCATATATGCTTTTTTGTTCTGAGATATCATCGCTGCAGTAGATTTTTTTTACCCCTTTACCCTGAGTCGCTGCAATAGGTTTGCAGATCAGGCTGTCAACATCTCTGGTTTTCTCAACAAACTCATCAAAAGAAAGGTTTCTGTTCAAAAACCATTTTCTGTTGAACAAATCCGAAAATTCTTTGGCAAAAAGGTCTTTTCGGCGGAGAATTTTCAGTTTTTCAGGATCTTTATTATACTTTTGTGCCAGTTTTTCTGATATTTCAAGCGTCAGGAACTCTCTTTGGATGTCAGGGGATTTATCATAAAGTTTGAATTTATAATAATCTTTGTAGGAGCAGCCGCAGTTTTTCCTTGCAATTTGAAATTCCGCCTTTACTCTGGTTTCTGTCCATCCAGTAGCCCTTGAG
>CABSEO010000297.1 GCA_902476665.1 uncultured Emergencia sp. | reverse complement strand
TTCCATAGCTTCAGCAATCTCACTGAGACGAGGCTTTCCGTTACCTTTTGCAGCCAATGCCTCCTGAGCCTTTTTCAGATTATAAATTTCTGCCTTCAGGCTGCGGCTTGCTTTGATTTTTCCGTTGTCCCTGAAAAAACGCTTCAGTTCTCCCAGAATCATGGGAACAGCATAAGTGGAAAACATCACGTCAAATTCAGGTTTAAACTGATAGACAGCTTTCAGAAGACCGATATACCCTATCTGCATCAGATCCTCTGCTTCGTATTCTGATGAAACAAATTTCAGAGCCAGTTTTTTTACAAGTCCTGTATTCTGCTCACAGAGCTCTGCTTTTGCCCGCTCATCACCCTGTTTCGCTCTTTCTATCAGCGCATATGTAGCTTCTTTAGGAACAGGTGTATATTTATAGGTCATGATAGACATCCAGATACTTTATCAAGGTAACGGCTGTTCCCTGTCCCGGCTCCGATTCCACGAAGACTTTATCCACAAAACTTTCCATAACGGTAAATCCCATACCACTCATCTCATGTTCCGTTTCTGTGGAAAACATTGGTTCCATAGCCTGACTGATATCAGTAATACCCTTTCCGAAATCAGAAATTCTGATAAAAATCTTATCTGCATCCAGTGTTTTCAGTTCCATAATGATCTTTCCCGTGCCTTTTCGTTCATAGCCGTGAATGATCGCATTGCTTACCGCTTCGGATACAGCAGTCTTAATCTCTGTCAGTTCTTCCACAGTCGGGTCTGAAGCCGCTGCATAGGCTGCGGCCACTGCTCTGGCAAAACTCTGATTTTCAGCCAGCGCTTCAAATTCAATTGTTACAGTATTTTTCTCCATAGCTTCCTCCTAAAACTCTCTTGAGCAAGTCATTGATTCGATCTACCCGTCGACTTCTTCTGCCCGAGTTCGTTCTCATCTGATATCCTCCTCTGCGCTGTCTTCACAATCCATCAGTGTAAAGACACCTGACATGTCCAGAATCTGCTTTATCAGACGGCTGGCTCTTCTGATAGTCACCGTTCCCCCCTGTGCCTTCATCTTCTTGTATCTTCCCAGCACCATACCGATACCGGAACTGTCCATAAATGTTACTTTTGAAAAATCCAGAATCAGATGCTTTGCCTCATATAGTGCTATCTGGCTGTCAATATCATTTCTGATTCTATCACAGCAGTGATGATCTATCTCCCCTGTAAGTTCTGCTATCAGGGTACTGCCTCTTAGTGAAAAAGTCGTATCCATTATATCCATAGAAAAACCCCCTTTCCTCTATTATATGACCGCTTAACAGCCTTGTCTTTAGGAAATAAAGGGGGTTTGTTTCTAATTTTGTCGAATCTGTATAATTTCTTCAGAAGAAACAGCTGCGTCTACCAGAGAAGCAACGTCCAGCCGACTTTCTGATTCCAGAATCTGTGCAAGCTTAGGTTTTGTCGTAGGATGCTTCGGCAGAAATACAGTACAGCAATCTTCGTAAGGTTGGATAGAGGTCTCGAAGGTGCCGATTTCTTCAGCCTTTTCCATAATATCTACCTTGTCCATGGCTATCAGCGGACGCATGACAGGCATGGTGACGCAGGCATCAGTTACTACCAGAGCCTCGGCAGTCTGACTTGCCACCTGTCCGAGATTTTCACCGGTAATCAGCATCATTGCCTTATTCTTTTCAGCAATTTTTTCAGCAATTCGCATCATAAAACGACGTACCAGGATAGTCGTTTCGGCTTCCGGACAGTTCTGCACAATCTGTTCCTGAATCGGCAGCAGATTGATCACATGCATCTTAAAGTTTCCACAGTAAGAAGCTACAATTCTTGCCAGCTCCTCTACCTTCTCCTGAGCCCTCTGACTGGTATATGGATATGAATGAAAATGAACCGCTTCAATGACCATACCTCGTTTTGCCATCATCCATGCTGCCACAGGACTGTCAATACCACCTGAAAGCAGCACCATACCTTTTCCGTTGGTTCCCAGAGGCAGCCCGCCGAAACCGGCAATTTTCTGCTGATAGATGTAAGATTTATCATGTCTGACATCTACGAACAGATGTACGTCCGGATTATGTACATCCACTTTCAGAACCTTACAGCCGATAAGTACCTTGGCTCCTATAATTCTGCCAATTTCAGGAGATTTCACAGGAAAGTTCTTGTCAGCCCGTTTGGCCTCAACTTTAAAGGTTTTCACCCCTCTGCTCTCAATGAGTTCCATCATGTATTTTACGGCTTCTCCTCCAATTGCATCCAGATTGCTGGGCGCCTCAACTGCCGGACTAATGGAAGCCACTCCGAAAACCTTGGAAATCTGACGTATCAGCTTTTCCTTATCATATTGTTTATCCGCTCTGACAAAGATAAGGCCTTCCTGCCTTTTCACTTCTACACCATCAAAGTCTTTTAAGTTCTTCCTGATTCTGTCCACCAGCATCCTCTCAAAATATGGCTTGTTCATGCCCTTCAGTGCTACCTCACCGCAGCGGACAATTAAAATATTCTGTTCGTTCATAGTCTTCCTTTCTTTCAGTTGTGTGCCTGAAACATTCTGACACGTTTCTTTCCGCCTTTTGACGATAAACATCAGCATAAGGACTTCTCTGCAATTTACTCTGTAAATTGGAGCAAGTCCATTCTACGACGCGTTCCTTGCCGCCCTTCGGCGGGGATCGCCAGCATAAGGACTTCTCTGCAATTTACTCTGTAAATTGGAGCAAGTCCATTATCTGAAGCTTCCCAGACGTCTGAAACGGTTTACGGCAGTTTTTACTTTATCTATTACATAATCCATTTCTTCCAGGGTATTGAATTCACTGAAACTGAAGCGGATGGCACCTTCGATTTCTTTTTGCGAAAGCCCCATTGCTGCCAGCACATGACTCTGACCTTTTTTATTGGAAGAGCATGCAGAACCGGTAGATACGTAAATTCCGTCTTGCTCCAATGTATGCAGCAGCACCTCGCCTCGAGTTCCAAGGAAAGAAATATTCAGCACACTGGCTGCACCATCCTCCGGGCTGTTTACTTTTATATCCGAAATCCCGTCCAAAAGACCTGCTGCAAGATAATTTCTGACCTTTTTCATCTGTTCCGTACGCTTGCTGATATTACAGCAGGCCATTTCTGCCGCTTTTCCAAATCCCGCAATTCCGGGCACATTTTCTGTACCGGAACGCATATGACGCTCCTGACCTCCTCCTACAATAAAAGCAGGTAAACGTATCCCTTTTCGAACATAAAGGGCACCGATGCCTTTGGGGCCATGAATTTTGTGTGCACTGATCGAA
>CABSEO010000296.1 GCA_902476665.1 uncultured Emergencia sp. | reverse complement strand
AGAGCTTCAGATCCTGAACAGAGATGAAGTGCTTTCGATGGAGCCAAATGTTTCCGATAAAGTCTATGCGGCTTTATATGCACCAACAGCCGGAATTGTATGTCCGTTTCATATGACGATTGCTTTTGCAGAAAACGCATATACAAATGGTGTGTCATTTCATTTTAATACGGAAGTGCAGCAAATTGAACGAGAGGCAAAAGGATGGAAAATCACAACCGGTAAGGGAGAATACAATGCGAAGTGTATTGTCAATGCAGCCGGCGTGTATGCAGACAAGATCCACAATATGGTAAGTGAAAAGAAACTTCATATTACCCCACGAAAAGGAGAATATTGTCTTCTGGACAAAAGTGCCGGTAATCATGTAGGAAGGACGATTTTTACTCTTCCCGGTAAATTTGGAAAAGGCGTTCTAGTGACACCGACGGTTCATGGAAATCTTCTGATCGGACCGACGGCAGTGGATATTGAAAATAAAGAAGGTATAAATACAACACGGGACGGACTACTGCAGGTTCTTGAAAAATCTGCAGACAGTGTAAAAAATATTCCAACACGGCAGGTGATTACTTCATTTGCCGGTCTGCGTGCACACGAAGACGGAGATGATTTTGTTATCGGTGAAACAGAAAATGATTTTATAGACTGTGCCGGAATTGAATCACCGGGACTTTCCAGTGCACCGGCGATAGGTGAAGTTATTGGAAACCTTGTACAGAAAAAATATGATCTGAAAGAAAAAACAGATTTTATTTCCACGAGAACAGGAATGCCTGATCTGAATGCAATGACGATTGAAGAACGAAACGAGCTGATTCAACAGAATCCTGCATATGGAAATATTATCTGCCGTTGTGAGATGGTGACAGAGGGAGAAATTATAGATGCGATCAGAAGACCATTGGGAGGCAAATCACTGGACGGAGTCAAAAGACGGACGCGTGCCGGCATGGGACGCTGCCAGTCAGGATTCTGTGCACCTAAGGTTATGGAAATTCTGGCTCGTGAGCTTGAAAAATCAATGGAAGAAATTACGAAATCCGGCGGGAATTCCAGAATTATAGAAGGAATTAATAAGGATGTATTTTGAGGAGGAAAACAAAATGAAAAATTATGATATTGTGATCATCGGCGGAGGTCCGGCAGGACTTTCTGCAGCTGTGGCAGCCAGAAAAAACGGAACAGAAAGTATCCTGATTCTTGAGCGTGATGATAAGCTTGGTGGGATTCTGAACCAGTGTATTCATAATGGATTTGGCCTGCATACGTTTCAGGAAGAACTGACAGGTCCGGAATATGCCGGAAGATTTATCGCACAGACAGAGAAACTTCAGATAGAATACAAATTACATACTATGGTTATGGACATCAGTGAAGGTAAAATTATAACGGCAATGAACCGGAATGAAGGGATGTTTCAGATTCAGGCAAAAGCTGTGATTCTTGCCATGGGATGCCGGGAGCGTTCGAGAGGAGCACTGAATATTCCAGGCTATCGTCCGGCAGGAATCTTCTCAGCGGGAACGGCACAGCGCCTGGTCAATATTGAAGGATATCTTCCGGGACGAAAAGTTGTGATTTTAGGCTCCGGTGATATTGGCCTGATCATGGCAAGAAGAATGACACTGGAAGGAGCAGATGTACAGGTGGTTGCAGAGCTGATGCCTTATTCCGGCGGTCTGAAACGAAACATTGTACAGTGCCTGGATGATTTTGGAATTCCACTGAAATTAAGCCATACAGTAGTTGATATTAAAGGTAAAGAACGTGTGGAGGGAATCACTCTTGCCGAAGTAGATGCAAAGGGCAGGCCGATTCCGGGTACAGAAGAAGAATACAAGTGTGATACATTGCTTCTTTCAGTCGGACTTATCCCGGAGAATGAACTTTCACGTGGCATGGGAATAGAAATGAATCCGATAACATCCGGACCGAAAGTAAATGAAAGTCTGGAGACAAATATAGAGGGCGTTTTCGCATGTGGAAATGTGCTTCATGTACATGACCTGGTTGATTTTGTATCGGAAGAAGCGGCTATGGCTGGACGAAATGCCTCACTTTATGTACAGAATGCATGCAGAAGCCAGGAAAATACAAAAAATCTGACAGAAAAAGAAATCATTCTGTTTTCGGAAAAGGGGGTACGTTATACGGTTCCGTCTGTAATACGTCCGGATCATATGCCGGAAGAACTGACTGTTCGATTCCGCGTCGGAGGTGTATACAAAAACTGCTATATAAGCTGCTATCTCGATGGAGAAAGAATCCTTCACCGCAAACGTCCGGTTGTAGCTCCGGGGGAGATGGAGCAGATCAAACTTACCAGAGAACAGATAATGAAGAATCTTTTATTGCAGAAAATTACATTAAAAATCGAGGAGGAATAGATATGGAAATCAGAAATCTGACATGCATCGGCTGCCCGATGGGATGTCCTCTTACTGTGAAACTTGAGGACACAGAAGTCATAAGTATAGAAGGAAATAGCTGCAAAAGAGGTGCCGTATATGGAAAAAAAGAGGTTACGAATCCGACCAGAATCGTGACAACGACCGTTCGTGTAAGTGGTGGAACGGAACCTGTGGTGTCTGTTAAAACAAAAGAAGATATTCCGAAAGATAAAATTTTTGCCTGTGTTCGTGCAATGAAGGAAATTACTGTACCGGCTCCTGTACATATCGGAGATGTGATTCTGCGTGATGTTGCACACACAGGGGTGGATATAATTGCAACAAAAAATGTAGAGATTTAAAGATATTGTTTTTCTTTCAAAACACACAGGAAAACCCCATGTAAATTTCATTGACAACTTTTCTCGAACATACTATTATTAAAATAGTATGTTTTCCTGAAGGATCCACGCGGATATGGTATATCCCATTCAGGAAAGGATATAGTCAGACAAAGGAGAAACACAATATCATGACAATATCCATGATAGGAATTGATCACGACAGAGCACCCGTAGATATTCGGGCTCTGTTTGCGTTTACAAAGAAAAACGCGGGAGAAGCAATGGAACGACTTAAAGAGACGGCAGGAATTTATGGCTGTATCATTTTGTCGACCTGCAACCGACTTGAAATATGGACCAGTCACGAAGAAGGACAGGAAATTTCCATGTATGAGTGTCTGTGCCGTCTGAAAGGGATACAGGATACTTCCTATGAAAAATATTTTATAACACGCAAAGATAAGGAAGCTGTTGAGCATCTTTTTTATCTTGCCGGAGGACTGAAATCTCAGATCCTCGGTGAAGATCAGATCCTGACGCAGATTAAGGAGGCTCTCAAT
>CABSEO010000295.1 GCA_902476665.1 uncultured Emergencia sp. | reverse complement strand
GTTCTTGTCACACCAATGCCATAGCAGCCCATAACGATTGATTTTTTCTGCTGGTTTTCATCCAGATAAAATGCTCCCATAGACTCAGAATATTTTGTTCCCAGTTTAAATACCTGACCAACCTCAATGCCTCTGGCATGTTTTACAGGCGCACCGCATACTGGACAAGGATCTCCCTCCTGCAGCACCTTCAGGTCTGTTACAATATCACCCTCGTAGTCTCTGCCGTAGTTGACATTAACCAGATGATGATCTGTTTCATTTGCGCCTGCACAGAGGTTCTTCAGACCCACAAGCTCACTGTCCACTACAACCGTGCAGTCATGAAGACCGCAAGGCCCCGTAAAGCCGCCGACACAGCCGGTAGCGGCACTCATTTTCTCCTCGTCCGCAAATTCAATGGCATGTTCCGGAATTCCCAGTGCATTGATCAGCTTAATCATGTTCAGCTCTCTGTCGCCTCTGATAAATGCGGCCACATAACCGTTTTCTTTACCTTCTTCGTCATAAGTGACAAAGAGAAGTGCCTTGATGGTCTGGCTTTTGTCCAGATTCAGGTACCCGGCAACCTCTTCAATGTTCTTTGTTCCCGGAGTGTGAACTTTCTCCACAGGCAGTGGTGCAACATCTGTCTGCGGCGCGGCATCCACACATTCTGCTCTTTCTGTGGTCGCTGCCATAGAGCAGTGCTCACAGTATGCAATTTCACTTTCACCAACTTCAGAGATTGCAGTGAATTCATGAGAATTGCTTCCGCCGATAGCACCAGTATCGGCTTCCACAGGACGGCAGTCAAGGCCGCATCTTTTGAAGATCCGATCATAGGCCTCATACATAATTCTGTAGCTTTCATCCAGTCCTTCAAAATCCTTATCAAAAGAATATGCGTCCTTCATGATAAACTCTCTGCTTCTCATGAGTCCGAATCTCGGTCTTGCCTCGTCTCTGTACTTGGTCTGAATCTGATACAGATTCATCGGAAGCTGTCTATAGGAGGATACATCATTTCTGATAATATCCGTGAAAATTTCTTCGTGAGTCGGTCCCAGACAAAAGTCTCTGCCGTTTCTGTCTTTCAGTCTCCACAGCTCCGGTCCATAAGCAAACCATCTGCCTGACTCCTGCCACAGCTCGGCAGGCTGTACTGCTGACATATGGATTTCCTGTGCGCCTGTGGCATCCATTTCCTGGCGTACAATCTCCTCAATCTTTCTGACGGATCTCCAGCCCAGAGGCATAAATCCGTACACCCCTGAAACCAGCTTTCTGATCATGCCGGTTCTCAGCAGTAAAATATGACTTGGGATTTCTGCCTCGTTAGGCACCTCCCGCAGTGTCTTAATGTGCATTTTTGATAATTTCATCGTATTGTTTCACTCCTTATCAGTAGTTATCTGTCTTATTTTCAGTCATTATGATTTTTTACAGCTTTCTACCACTTCCGGTTCAGCAGGCACACTGCTTCTGCAGCAATGCCTTCTCCCCGTCCGGTAAATCCCAGTTTTTCCGTAGTCGTAGCCTTGATGCTGATGGTTTCTTTCGGCACCTTCAGAGCCTCAGAGAGATTCTGTCTCATCTGCTCTATATGTGGTGCCAGTCTGGGTCGCTGACAAATCACTGTCATATCGGCATTGCCAAGACTGTATCCCGCTTCTTTGAGCACACCCCATACCTTATTCAGAAGAAGCAGGCTGGAAATCCCGCTATAGGCAGGATCACTGTCCGGAAACAGTTTCCCGATATCTCCCAGAGCTGCCGCTCCAAGCATGGCATCCATGAGGGCATGGATCAGGACATCTGCATCTGAATGACCCAGAAGACCTTTCTCATAGGGAATCTCCACGCCTCCCAGAATCAGTTTCCTGCCTTCTGTCAGTCTGTGTACGTCAAATCCGGTGCCGATTCTGGTTTCCATATGCAAATCCTCCGGTGTTGTGATCTTAATGTTGGCGGGTTCTCCTTCCACCACAGTTACCTTTTTGCCAAGTCTCTCCGCCAGACCTGCGTCATCCGTTCCGTAAAAACCGTCAGCACAGGCCTTTTCTATGGCCGCTTCTATGATTTCCATCCGAAAGCCCTGTGGAGTCTGAACACAGCAGAGCCGACTGCGATCCAGCGTACCACCATCAGTAAACCTGATTGTATCCTTAGGCGGAACTGCCGGTACAGCACAACCACATTCTGCTGCGGCTTCAGCAACTCGCTGAAGGAGCGCACTGCTGGCATAAGGTCGTACACCGTCATGAATCAGAACGATACTGTTGTCTTCTGCTCCCATGCGGCGTAGCGCTTTCAGACCGCAGTAAACAGAGTCCTGCCTCTGAGCGCCACCGCAAACCACGAAAAGTCTGCCATTTTCAATCCACTCAGGGAAAAACCCTTTTACCGTTTCCACATATTCTTCTGCTGCCGTCAAAACAACACCGTCAATAAAAGGTGCTCTGAGAAAAATCTCCGCGGTCTGCTCCACAATGGTTCTGCCGCTGATTTTCAAAAACTGTTTAGGCACAGGCGCACCCATGCGTCTCCCAATGCCGGCAGCACTGACGAGTCCATAAATCTTCGTTTTTTCCAGCATATTTTCCATCCCGCATCTACCGTTTCAGTCTGCCGAAAATCATCCTGCCGGCCGAGGTCTGCAGTACACTGGTTACATTAATATTCGCAGTTTTTCCGATCATCTTCCGGCCGTCTTCTACCACAATCATGGTGCCGTCATCCAGATAGGCAATGGCCTGACTGTTATCTTTACCCTGCTTTACCAGTGTAACAGTCATTTCCTCTCCAGGAAGCACAACCGGCTTCAGCGTATTGGCCAGTTCGTTAATGTTCAGTACTTTGACACCATTGATAGTGGCAACTTTGTTCAGGTTAAAGTCATTGGTAACCACCTTGCCGTTCATCATCTGAGCCAGCTTAAGCAGTTTGACATCCACTTCAGGAATCTCTTTCAGAGACTTTTCATTATCAGTGTTATAAATTTCAATACCGTACTCGTCCTGAATCTTGTTGAGAATATCGAGCCCTCTTCTTCCTCTGGTTCGCTTCAGAGAATCGGAAGAATCTGCAATGTGACGAAGCTCTACCAGCACAAATTCCGGTATCACAATCGGCCCCTCCAGAAATCCGGTTTTCATAATCTCAGCAATTCTTCCATCAATGATGACACTGGTATCCAGAATCTTCGGCGTTCCCTCCTGCTTTTTCTTGTTTTTAGAAAACAGTGACTCCTGATTCTGCGAACTTTGTATTCCTTGTCTTCGCGCAGAAATAAAAAGACCGAAAATTTCCTTGCCCTTTTCGTC
>CABSEO010000294.1 GCA_902476665.1 uncultured Emergencia sp. | reverse complement strand
CCGCCCTTCGAATCAGCGGCCAGTTTCCTTCCCCTTTTTCAAAGGGGCCTTCATAGATATAAATATGACTCAAATTCTCACTTCCTGACATAAAACAATTATATACCAGACTGTCTCCGGTAAAAACTGATGCTCCCTGTTTGCTCTCAGCAAGAAAACATTTTCAAATAATAAAACAGGACGCCAAAAGACGCCCGTGTCACTTATTTCTTCTTCTGGTTTTCAAGCCGCTCAAGCACTCTCTGATAGCCGTCCGCTCCATATACAAGACATTTATTGATACGGCTGATCGTCGCAGTGGATGCCTTGGTAATTTCCTCAATCTCACTGTAAGTCTTTTTCTGGGAAAGAAGCTTCGCCACCTGCAGACGCTGGGCAATTGCATGAATTGCGTTAATCGTGCAGATATCCTCAAAGAATCTGTAGCAGTCTTCCCTGTCTTTCAGAGTTAATACACCGTCAAACAATTCATCAATATCATCTCTCTTAAACTTAGATTCGTAGGCCATGTCCGACTCCTTTCACTTCACCACACTATTTTCATATTATATCACTTTTACGCGTTAAAGTCAAAGAAAATTGCAGTTGACAGTCGAGGCCTGATTTTACTTTTGAGATGACTGTTTTACTTCTTTTTTGAGAACTTCCAAAGCTTTCTCAAACTGTTTATCAGTTTTAGACTTGGCAGAAAGCTCTACCTGATAGTCAGGTTTCACTCCCGTTTTGTGAATTTTATTTCCTTTAGGGGACAAATACTGCATGGTGGTCAATCTGAGACCAGTACCATCCTTAAAGTCAATAGAACTTTGAATAATACCCTTTCCGTAAGTTTCTGTGCCCACCAGCTTGCCTCCATCATTCTCTTTGACTGCGGCTGCCAGAATCTCTGCGGCACTGGCGGACTTTTCATTGACCAGCAGAACATAAGGAATTCTCGTACAGCTTCCATCTGAGTTATAATACTCCTTTTCTCCCTGTCTGTCCTCCGTATGTATAATAGTACATTCCGGAAGAAGCATATCAGCAATTTCAATACTCTGATCCATAATTCCACCCAGATTGTTTCTCAGATCTATAATCATTCCTTTTGCATTTTTATTTTCCAGATTAGCAAGCTCTGTCTTGAACTGTTCTGCTGTACTCTTTTCAAATCCCGTAATTTGAATATATCCATATCCGTCATCAAGCATGGTGGCATATACACTGCTTTCCTCTACCTCACCACGGACAATGATGAAATTTTTTTCTCTGCCGTTTCTATCCAGAGTTACTTTTACCTGTGTTCCCTGATCACCTCTTAATGCCTCAGCATAGTCATCACTGGTTTCATAAGACTTGCCGTCAACTTTCAAAAGCACATCTCCTGCTTTCACCCCTTCAAGATCAGCCGGGCCATCCTTTACCACACTGTTGATCTCAAACTCGCCATCTTCATTTTCACTAAAGGATAGGCCTACACCGTAAAAAATTCCTTCAACATATTCATTCCATGCCTGATAATCCGCCTCATTCATGTATGATGAGTATTCATCTCCCAAGGATTCTACCAATGCACTGTACATAGCGTCCATCTGTGCTTCCTCATCAGTATCCCAGAGAAATTTTTCATTGATAGTATTCTGCAGCGTATAAAGTTTTCCGTACCGCTCTGTAATCGCCTGCATGGTATCAAAATTTTCCGCTTTCATCAGTTTCAGATCTTTCAGATCTGCCCAGAGAAAAATTCCCGCGGCTCCTGCCAGAAAAGATACTAAAATAACACTGATGAGGAGCGTGATAAATGCCCTTTTTTTCATTTTAATCATATGTTCACCTATTTCTCTGCATAAAGTACTGTAATCTGCAAATACTGCCTTCCGTTCCATTTCTGACTCTGAAGTTCTCCCGTCACACGGATTTTCGCAGCTTCCTTAAGCAGTTCATCATATGCGGACGCATTCTTAAATATGACGCACTGAACTTCTCTGCCGTTATCCAGAATTCCGACAAATTTGGTATACTGGCCTTTATTTCCCATTTTTCTGATAGAGACCGGCGTCAGTGCAACCCGGATCAGCGGTCGAGGATTTTCACATCCAAAAGGTTCCAGCAGCTGTATCTGCTCTGCAAGTTCCAGGCAGACCTGTTCCGCAGACAATTCCAGTTCAGCCTCCGTCTTCTGATTGAAAATTTCAGGATTTTCCATTGCCAGAGCCCGCATAGACTGATTCAGATTCTCCCTGAGCTGATACAGATTTTCTTCTTTCATCGTAAAACCGCAGGCAGCCGCGTGACCTCCGAACCTTTCAAAAAGATGTTCATTCTCTTTCAGAAGATGGTAAATATTAATCCCTTCAATGCTGCGGCCTGTTCCTTTCAGACAGTTATCTGCTGCAGGCGTTACAATAACTGTCGGCCGATGATAAGCATCTTTTATTTTTCCTGCAACGATTCCCGTAATCCCTTCATGGGCGTCAGGCAAATCGATAACGAGAAAGGCATCCTGCTGATATGCCTCGTCCACCTTCTTCTTGCAGACCTCATAAGTCTCGTTCTGAAGCCGTTTTCTTTCCTCATTACATGCTATCAGTGTCTGCACTCTGTCGGAAGCTTTGGCTCCGTCTTTTTCCATCAGAAGCGCTGCTCCTATGCGGGCGCTCTTGATTCTTCCCGAAGCATTAAGATGAGGAACCAGAATATAGGAAATCTGCTCTGATGTGATACTTCCTTTATGCAGGCTGACGCCCTCAATCAGCTGTTTGAATCCGGGTCTTGCCGTTACATTCAATGCCCTGATACCATACTTTGCCAGAGTCCGGTTTTCATCCACCAGAGGAACAATGTCCCCAATGGTTCCCACGCCCACCAGATCCAAAGTCCGGTTGACTACTGACTTTGGAAGTCCAGTCTCTGCAGCAATTGCCTGAGCCAGTTTAAACGCTACTCCCACTCCTGCCAGATGTTTAAAAGGATATGGACATCCAGGCTGCATAGGATTAATAATCAGGCACTCAGCTGCTTTATCTGTCATAGTATGATGGTCAGTCACCAGAATCTTCAGTCCAATCTCCTTGGCATATGCCACTTCTTCACAGAAACACTCCCACAGTCTACAGTAACAACCAGATCAACTCCTGCAGCCTTAATCCTGTCCAGCGCGCCGCAGTTTAATCCGTATCCTTCTTCAAAACGTGAAGGGATATAATAAGTCAGATTATCAGTCAGCTGTGACAGAACTTCTATCATCACAGTAGTAGAAGTTATGCCATCCGCATCATAATCACCGTAAATGCAGATCTTTTCATCCTCTTCAATTGCAGACAATATTAAATCCACTCCTG
>CABSEO010000293.1 GCA_902476665.1 uncultured Emergencia sp. | reverse complement strand
AGCTACTACTGCTCCTAAAGGAAGAGATCCGAAAGAACACGGATACCCTATGCATATGTGTGAAATCCTGAATCAGCTGACGGCTCCGTATTATCTGGAAAGAACTACTTGCGATACTCCTGCCAATGTACGTAAGACCAAGGCTGCTATCAAAAAAGCTTTCCAGAATCAGATCGACGGTAAGGGTTTCTCTATGGTTGAAATCGTGACTACATGTCCGACCAACTGGGGTCTTGATCCGATTAAAGCTCTGGACTTCTTGCACGATAACATGCTGAAGGAATATCCTCTGGGCGTAGTGAGAGATAAATCAAAGGAGGAATAAGACATGGAAAGAAACTTACTTGTTGGTGGATTTGGCGGACAGGGTGTTATGATGCTGGGAACGCTCCTGGCTCAGGCAACCTGTGAATCGACAGATAAACACGTTACATATTTTCCATCCTACGGCGCAGAAATGCGTGGAGGCACAGCAAACTGCTATGTGGTTATCTCTGATGATGAAATCGGCGCACCGATTATGGATGCCTGCGAGGATCTGATCGTTATGAACGATCCTTCCCTGCATAAATTCATTGGAAAACTGAAATCCGGCGGAACACTGTTTGCCAACAGTTCTATTGTGACTTCCGATCCGGGGAGAGATGATATTACAGTTGTAAAAGCACCTGTTACAGAAATGGCTCTGGAGATGGGAAATCCAAAGGTTCTGAATATCATTATGCTGGGTGTCTACATCGGTTATACTCAGGTTGTTTCTGAAGAGGTAATTCTGGAAGGAATCAGAAATAAGATCGGAAAGAAAAAACCGCAGCTCCTGCCGCTGAACGAAGAAGCTTTTGCAAAAGGGCTGGAAATCGGAAAGGCTGCAAGAAAATAGTCTGTATTCCAGAAGGCTGAATTATGAATTTGAAAAGTCCCGACGGTGTTATATCTGTCGGGACTTTCTGTATAGTTGTGAGTAATGTTTATTTCTTTGTAATGTAGGTTCCTGCTCTGTTGCAGGGCCTGATCTTCTTTCCGATTTCTAGAATCAGTTCTACGGTAGAATCTAAAGGAATGATACTGTCCATTCCGCTGACTGCAGCGTTGGCACAGACCATGGCAGTGGGAACAGCAGTCATATTGCGAACAATGCAGGGAACCTGTACATATCCGTCTATAGGATTGCAGACCATTCCCATGACACTTTGCGCTCCTAAAGAAGCGGCGGTTTCAATGGTTTTTGGCTCTTCCGTCATAAGAGAAGTGAGACCTGCCGCAGCCATGGCAATTGCGATACCGATTTCCGCCTGACATCCGATAGCACCGGAGTAGTGAGTGGGATAAAAAAAGAGTCCCGTCAGCCCTGCCACAAGTAAGGCCTGTAATTGTTTTTCATAAGAAATTCCCATTTTCTCAGCAGTATTTTTGATTGCTGCAGGGACAATACCTGAAGCGCCTCCTGTAGGCATACATACGATTTTGCCATGACTATTGCTGTATTCCATTATACTGAGAGCATCCAGACAGCCTTTATCTGATGCGCCTAATGGAATTAATCGCCCTTCGTTCAGAGCAGCCTCATAGGCAGAGGCTTTTGCTGTGGTAACGCCTTCAAAAGAAATATTTTTGCGGAGTCCTTCCTTTATAGATGCAAGTGCTGTTTGATAGAGTGTATCGGCATATGCCAAAAGCTCTTCTTTTGAAGCGCCTGTAACTGCAGATTCATATTCAAGTGCCAGTTTCCAAAGTGGTGTTTTATTCTCTCTGGCCGCCTGAAGCAATTCAGCGGCAGAAGAAAAAGGAACCGGGGTGTTTTTTCCTGAGCAGAACGGATGGACCGGTGATAAAATCACAGCATAGGATACCTGTGGATCCTTTTCTGCATCTCGTTGTTTCAACTCCGCATTTTCTGAAGTGATCCGTTCAGAACAAATCTGGATAGAATTATCTTTGAAAAAAATTACAATCACATATTCTTTTCCCTTGAGGGACACGGGATTGCCGTTTATCTCTGTAATTTCCACATCACCGCCTCCCCATGAAACTCCTGTTACTGTTATTGTCCGTGTTTTGCCGCCTATGGTCATTTTTGCCTGTTCAGAAGGATAAATAGGGATTGAAGTAGAAAACTGAAAAGCCCAGGTCAGTCCTTCCTCTTCTGCATCTTCATAAGCATGACGCAATGGATAAGTTAAAAAATCCTTTCCCAATAAACCTGCGATTGAGGCGAGATCACTTTGCATGCTGTAGAAAGTGTCGCTATAACCTCCGTCTTCAGCCATGGTCATGGCAAGCGAAAGAGGGGGCTCTCCAAGAAGCTGTCTGCACATGGAAGCAAGACGAAAGGGGCCGCAGGTGTTTGAACTGGATGGACCAAGTGTGACAGGCGAGAGAACATCATTAAAAATAGATGGTATATTTGACGATATTTCCATAATAATTCCTTTCGTTGAAAATAGTTAATTACTTTTATTATAAGCCGTAAAGGCCATGTCTTAACAGGCAAAAAAACTGTCGTATATATAGAAATCTTCGATTTGATAAACTGGTGAAGCGAAGGTTATATTTAACTTATGTATATTTCTTGTCTCAGGGAGTTTTATCAAACAGACAAAGAAGAAAAATTTTGTACAGGTTGGTGCAAAAAAATTTACAATAGTTATGAAAATCGGAATGCCAAAGGAAATCAAAGAAAATGAATTTCGTGTAGCGATTGTACCACATAACGTAAGCAAGCTTACTTCAGTGGGGCATCAGGTCTATGTGGAAACCGATGCAGGTCTTGCAGCGGGATTCAGCGATGAACAGTACGTTAATGCCGGAGCAGAAATTGTACCAGACGAAAAAACTGTTTTTGAAAAGAGTGATTTGATTGTCAAGGTAAAAGAAATTTTACCATCTGAGTTTGAATTCCTTGAAGAACGACACATTTTGTGCACTTATATTCATTCAGCAAATCGTCTCCCACAGACAAGGGCATTATTAGATTCTAAAGTAGTCGCATTCGCCTACGAAGATGTTAAGGATAAGAACGGCGGTTCCCCTCTGCTGGAACCTATGAGTAGATTAGCCGGTGAAACAGGGCTTCTGACAGGCCTGTTCTATTCCTTTACCACGCAGGGTGGTACCGGGAAAATTGTCAGCGGAAATCCGGGAATAAATCCGATGAAAATTGTAATCTTCGGAGCAGGGCATGTGGGCATCGGTGCAGCTCGTTTTGCGAAAAAGCTTGACGCAGACGTGGTATTAATGGATGTAAATATTAAACAGCTTGATCTGGTTTCCAGCCAGATTATACCTGGAATTAAAACTGTTTTTTCTACCCGTGATAATATT
>CABSEO010000292.1 GCA_902476665.1 uncultured Emergencia sp. | reverse complement strand
GAGACGGATTTGTATGGGAATTTATGATGTAGTCATTATTGGTGCAGGTCCTGCAGGACTCGCAGCAGGGCTTTATGCAGGCAGAGCCAGATTAAACACCCTGATCGTTGAAAAGGCAAAATCAGGCGGCCAAATTGTCATTACTAATGAGATTGAGAACTATCCGGGCTGTATGGAGGAAGAAACAGGTCCTTCTCTTATTGCACGTATGGAAGAACAGACTAAAAAGTTTGGTGTACAGCATATTCTGGACACTATTACTGATGTGGAACTTGAAGGCGACGTGAAGGTCTTGAAAGGTCTTCACGATGAATATAGAGCAAAAACCGTTATCCTTGCAACAGGCGCACATCCTGTTCCAATAGGATGCCCAGGTGAGAGGGAACTGTCCGGAAAAGGTGTGTCATATTGTGCCACTTGTGATGCTGCGTTTTTTGAAGACTTTGAAGTATATGTGGTAGGAGGCGGGGACTCTGCAGTAGAGGAAGCTTTGTACCTGACAAAATTCGCTCGTAAAGTAACGATTATTCATAGAAGGGATCAGCTCAGAGCAGCCAAGTCTATTCAGGAAAAGGCTTTTGCCAATGAGAAGATCGACTTTTTGTGGGATTCAGTTGTAGACGAGATTAAAGGTGATGGGCTGGTTGAGTCCATGGTAATTAAAAATACAAAGACCGGAGAATTAACTGAGATTACAGCTGATGAAGAAGATGGAACCTTTGGCATTTTTGTATTTATCGGATTCCAGCCTAATACAGAATTATTTAAAGGCAAGGTTAAAATGAATGAAAGAGACTATATTGTGACAAACGATGATATGGAAACGGATATTCCAGGCGTATTTGCAGCAGGAGATTTAAGACAGAAGAGCCTGAGACAAGTTGTAACCGCAGTTGCTGACGGTGCTATCGCAGCGGTGCAGGCCGGCAAATACATAGAAGAACATGAATAGTTTTTAAATAAATTTCAGGAGGAAAGAAAATGTTAGAAGTAAACAAAACAAATTTTGAAGAAGAAGTATTGAAGGCTGAAGGATATGTTCTGGTAGATTTCTATGGTGACGGCTGTGTACCATGTCAGGCGCTGATGCCTCATGTACATGCTATGAGCGAAACTTACGGCGATAAAATTAAATTTACCAGCATTAACACCACAAAAGCTAGAAGACTTGCAATCAGTCAGAAAGTAATGGGTCTTCCGGTAATTGCTATTTACAAGGATGGCGAAAAAGTGGAAGAGCTGGTCAAGGATGATGCGACAAAAGAAGCTGTAGAGGAAATGGTTAAAAAATATTACGATCAGCTGTAAGCAAAGGAGTACGAAACGATGAACAATTATGCAGTAATAAAAGGTGCCAGCTATATTCTGGCTGCTGCACCTGACATGGTTTTGCACAATGGCACAACACAGACAACAGAGCTGATAGTGAATCCTGAGTCTGAATATCTCAAGGAACTGCCAAACCATCTGCGGAGCTATGATGATGTATTAAGTTATATGCCTAACCAGGTATACATTGGAAATATGACGAGTAAGGAGCTGGGAGAAGCAGGATTTCCATGGTACGATAAGAAAGGCGCAGAGCCAAAAAGAAACGGAAAATTCGGTGAAATTATGCCGCAGGATGAGTTTCTTGGTCTTCTGCAAATCTGTGACGTCTTTGATCTGGTGAAACTGGAGGCAGGTTTTTCAGCAGAGGTAAAGGAAAAGCTGACTGTTCATGGAATGATCAAAGAAGAACAGCTGGCAGTTTTGGACAAAAACAGTGAAGAAACAGAAGAGGCAATCAGAGCTCTGATAGAAGATGAGCATGCAGAACCGCTTTATCACAACGGGAAACTGGTGGGAGCCGTAAAAAGAGCTCATGATGTGGATGTGAATCTGAGTGCTCATGTAATGCTGGAAAATCTGGTAACCAAAGCCTCCGGTGTTCTGGCGGTGCTGCATCTATTGAAAAACACAGGAATTGATCCGGCTGAAGTGGATTATATCATCGATTGCTGTGAAGAGGCCTGTGGTGATATGAATCAGAGAGGCGGCGGAAATTTTGCCAAAGCTGGCAGGACTTACAGGTGCGACCGGCTCTGATGTGAGAGGCTTCTGTGCAGGACCTTCTCATGCAGTGCTGTCTGCGGCATCTCTGGTAAAAGCGGGAACCTTCAAGAACGTTATTGTTGCTGCCGGTGGCTGTACTGCAAAGCTGGGTATGAACGGAAAAGACCATGTCAAAAAAGGACTGCCGATTCTGGAGGACTGTATCGGTGGATTCGCTGTACTGATCAGTGAAAATGACGGTATAAATCCGATTATTAGAAATGATATTGTAGGTCGTCATACCGTAGGTACCGGATCTTCACCTCAGGCAGTTATCGGTGCTTTAGTAACAGAGCCTCTGGAAAAAGTTGGTCTTGGCATCACGGATGTGGACAAATACGCTCCTGAGCTTCAGAATCCTGATATTACAAAGCCGGCAGGTGCAGGGGATGTTCCTGAAGCAAATTATAAGATGATTGGTGCGCTGGGTGTAAAAAAAGGAGATATTGAAAAAGCGCAGCTTGCTTCGTTTGTAAAAGAACATGGTATGACCGGATGGGCACCGACACAGGGACACATTCCTTCTGGTGTTCCGTATCTTGGATTCTGTCGTGAGGAAATTCTTTCCGGCCAGACTAAGAGAGCAATGATCATTGGTAAGGGAAGTCTGTTCCTGGGACGTATGACAAATCTGTTTGACGGTGTTTCCTTTATTATTGAGGCGAATACAGGAAAACAGGAGGAAACTGCTGCAGTTTCAGAAGAAACGATTAAGAATCTCATCGGGGAAGCGATGCGTGATTTTGCGAATGCTCTGATGAATGACTAAAAGGCAGTATAGAGAGGAATAAGAAATGTCAGAAAAGCAAATTAAGAAAATGATTGCCGGTGCATTTCTGGATATTGCCGATGCTTTGGAGAGCGGTGAATTTGGAACGAAACCGGTGATAGGTGTTGCTGTCAGTGGGACAGAACATGGGATGGATAATATCTACGAGGGTGTTCGTCTGGCTGAAAGCCGCGGTTGTAAGGCGGTAGTTATTGAAGGCGAGGATGCTCATAATAAAATGGAGCAGATGCTGGATGCAGGGGAAATAGACGGTGCAGTAACCATGCATTATCCGTTTCCTATTGGAGTTTCTACCATAGGCCGTGTGATTACACCGGGCAGAGGTAAAGAAATGTTTTTGGCTGCAACAACAGGGACATCTTCTACTGATAGAGTTGAAGCGATGGTAAAAAATGCAGTATATGGCATAATTGCAGCTAAAGCAGACGGGGTAAGTATGC
>CABSEO010000291.1 GCA_902476665.1 uncultured Emergencia sp. | reverse complement strand
TGATGAAAGAATATCTGGGACTGGTCATCAGAAATATGGACTCAATTCCCTCATCAAAGAGGCAGGCATTCATCTGCGCCATAGAAATCTCATATTCAAAATCCGAGGTAGCTCTGAGTCCTCTGACAACTGCATCAAAATGATTCCGGTTTACGTAATCTGCCAGCAGCCCCTCAAAGCAATCTACTCTCACATTTGCAAGATGAGAAGTGACCTCCTCAATCATGGCCACCCGTTCCTCCTTGCTGAACAGAGGCTGCTTGTTAGGATTCACAATCACACCGACAACCAGTTCGTCAAACATCTTGGATGCTCTGGTAATAATATCTAAATGTCCGTTTGTCATTGGATCAAAGGATCCTGTATAAAGGGCTTTTCTGGTCATTTCTGCAATTCTCCTTCTGCAACGTCTTCTCTGTCATCCACCATTTCAGGCTCTTCTTCCCGCAAAAAATCTTCGCGTCTGTATATACTTACTTTAATCTTGCCATACTTTCTTTCTCTGACTTTCACCAGACTGCCCGTTCTTTCAGGAACAGAATCACGAATGCCGTGCTCAGCAATGATGATCCCTTCACTGCTCAACAGATCCAGAGTATCGATTTCTTTAAGACAGTCCTCATAAAGACCGTCCTTATATGGCGGGTCTAACAGAAAAACATCTACTTTTTCTCTGATTCTGGAAAGGGCTTTTCTGTAATCTCCCGCCAGAACCACGGACTTATCCTGAGCTCTGCATTTTTCTATATTCGTTTTCACAAGACGCAGACTTTCTCTGGAATTATCGCAGAAATAGCAGCGTCTTGCTCCTCTTGACAAGGCTTCTAAACCCAGATTTCCTGTTCCTGCAAAGAGATCCGCCACCACTGCGTCATAAGTATCGTTCATCAGAATATTAAAAATAGCTTCTTTTACTTTATCTGTGGTGGGACGAATGTCGTAGCCGATTGGGGATTCCAGCTTTCGTCCCCGATATTCTCCCGTAATAATTCTCATTTCAGTTTCACTCCGTTTTCTAAAGCTTGTCCGATACCGATATCGGCAGTCACTACAATACCCAGGGCATTTTGGGCCGCTTCACAAAGGTGAACGGGCTTTTTTGCATGAAAAGTCACTGTCAGATCTGCTTTGATGCACTGTCCTGATTTTTCACCATTCTCCATATCTCCGGAAAGTCCGCTGGGCAGATCCAGCGCCGCCTTAAAGCCCTCAGCTTCGTTAATATAATGGATAATCTGATCAGCGGGACTTCTCAGGCTTCCATGAAAACCCGTACCGTAAACCGCGTCAACCAAAAGGTCTGCAGTATGCCGGCTTGTATCATTTAAAAAAGACATTGCACTGAAAATCCTGATTTTACCTTTTATCAAATGATAATTGGTGACAGCATCATCGGTGACAGGCTGGCCTTCTACCAGAACAACTTCTGTATCCAGACCTTCTTCCCAAAACCTTCTTGCCGCTACAAATCCGTCACCGCCATTGTTTCCTTTTCCACAGAAAACAATTACTTTTTTCGTTTCAGGACACTGACTCAAAATTATTTCGGACGCTGCAGTTCCTGCATTTTCCATCATCTGATGATAGGAAAGTCCTGCAGCATCTGCCGCCCGCTCCAATTCCTTCATCTGACTGCAGGTAATTACTTCCCGTTTATATAAAGGTTCCATTGTCTTCTCCCGCATCGGTTTCCCTGCCGCAACATATCCGGCAGTTTTCTCTTAAACTATTAAATTATACCATGATTCAAAAATAAGTGCAAACAAATAAACATCCACCATACGAAAAAGGACTGTCTCAAAGTGATTTGAGACAGTCCCTCTTCCAGTGTGAGTTACAACGTATTCAAAGGTTATTTTCCGGCTAACTGCTGTTCAGCCATTTCTACAAGCTTCTTGGTCATATAGCCGCCTACATAACCGTTCTGTCTTGCAGTCATGTTACCCTTATCAGCCTGTTCATAGTTGGACAGGCCCAGTTCGTTTGCAACCTCAGTTTTCAGGTTGTTTAATGCAGGTTTTACACTTGCATTGTTTGTTTTCTGTTGTAAATTCATATCTTTCACCTCCTGTTTACGTTATTAATTTAACCCGTCAGAAGGTTTCTATGTCTTGTAATTTTTGGCTGCGTTTTTCTCTTTTAAAGTTCCAGGCGGATATCTTCTCCAAACATCTTCTGAACGCGCTGTTTCAAAGGCTGCAACTCCTCGGCCTCAAGCATCGGATCTCTTTCTGTTATAATTTTTGCAGCGGTTTTGGCCTTTTCCAGAACATCCGCATGCCGGACAAGGTCACTGATATGCATTTCAGGAAGTCCGTGCTGTCTGGTGCCGAACAGTTCTCCCGGCCCTCTCAGTCTCAGATCTGCTTCGGCAATTTCAAATCCGTCATTTGTCTCACATAAAATCCTGTTTCTTTCTGTTGCCACCCGGCTGTCAGAGGCACAAATCAGAAAACAGTAAGACTGATCCGCTCCTCTGCCTACTCTGCCTCTCAGCTGGTGAAGCTGAGCAAGACCGAAACGTTCACTGTTTTCAATAACCATAACCGTGGCATTTGGCACATTGATACCCACTTCAATCACTACTGTAGAAACCAGTACATCTATAGCTCCGGCGGCAAATTCTCCCATAACAGAATCCTTTTCCTCCTGTTTCATGGCTCCGTGAACCAGTGCCACCCGAAAACCTTTCAGCTTGGTCAGAAGTTCTTTGTAAAGTTCCTCTGCGGATCGGGCATCCACCTTGTCTGACTCTTCAATCAGAGGTGCCACCACATATGCCTGCTTGCCTTCTGCAAGCTGCTTCTTTACAAAATTGTAGGCACGCCCTCGCTCATCTCCGTGAAACAGGGTGGTTCTGACTGCTTTTCTTCCCAAAGGCATAGTCCGAATCTGAGAAATATCCAAATCGCCGTAAAGAATCACGGCAAGAGTTCTTGGTATCGGTGTGGCCGTCATTACAAGCACATTAGGATTCTTACCTTTCTGTGATAAAAGTCTTCTCTGGTTTACACCGAAGCGATGCTGCTCATCTGTGATTACAATGCCCAGATTTTTAAATTTTACGTCAGGCTGAATGACAGCATGAGTACCCACCAGAATATGAATTTCTCCCATATGCAGTCTTTCCAGAACTTGTCGCTTTTCTGCCGCTTTCATAGAACTGCATAGAAGTCCAATCTCTATGCCATAAGCAGAAAAATCTTTTTTTAGAGATGCAAAATGCTGTTTTGCCAGAAGTTCTGTCGGCGCCATCATCACACTCTGAAATCCGCTTCTGGCTGCTGCAAACATAGCCATTTCAGCAATAACAGTTTTGCCGCTTCCTACA
>CABSEO010000290.1 GCA_902476665.1 uncultured Emergencia sp. | reverse complement strand
ATGCTCATCGTCCCTGTTTACGATTCCTACCACACACTGTTTCAAAAGCATGGCCTTGCATGCCAGATAATGGTCAAAGTCCTTATGTTCATTAGGTCCGATATGATCCGGCTCAATATTGGTAAATATACCGAAATCAAATACAAATCCCTGTGTCCGATGAAGCATCAGACCCTGGGAGGACACCTCCATCACCACGCAATCGCAGCCAGCTTCCACCATCTGATGGAAATAATCCTGGATTACATAAGATTCCGGAGTAGTATTGGCAGCTGGAATCACCTTATCTCCGATGATTGCTTCAATAGTACCGATCAGACCTACTTTGTAGCCTGCATTTTCAAGAATAGACTTTACCATATATGTAGTAGTAGTCTTTCCTTTGGTACCGGTAATCCCAATGGTCTTCAGTTTTCTGGCAGGATGTCCGAACCAGGCAGCTGATATAAATGCCATGGCATATCTTGTATTTTCTACCTGGATCACAGTAACACCGGCTGGTGCTTGTACCGGTTCTTCTGTAATAAGTGCAGCGGCTCCTTTTTCGCATACCTGTGGAACAAATCTATGTCCGTCTGCTACAGCTCCTTTTATGCAGATAAACAGTGCACCTTCTTTTACTTTGCGTGAATCATAGGTAACTTCTGAAATATCTTTATCCAGATCACCCTGGATACAGGTATATTTCAATTCTTCTAATAAGGATGATAATCGCATGATACATTCCTCCTTGTTTTCTATACTTGATGATATCTAACATCATCATATATAGAAAAATCAAAATTTACTCCACTATAGAATAGCACACCCAAGGTTGGTTTTCAATGGGAATGCCCAGGCGGTTTTTTAACTCTGGATTAAGGTCTTTTGCGTTTTTTGTAAAGCATGTGTACTCCAGCAGCAATAGAGATTCCAAAAGCAAGGAGCATCAAATGTTCATACTCCTCCTTAAACATAGGATCACCTGTTTTTGGCGAATCATGTTCTGCAATGTATGCTGTTTCATATGGTGGCTGGTTATCTTCCTGCCCTTCTACAGGTGTATGTGTAATTCCCTGCACAGTCACTGCTGCTTCAGACCGGATCTGCTTTTCTTTTGTTTCATCAGAAGACACTGTCACCTGGTTGATCAGCTCACTGCTCTCAATATCCTCAGGAAGAACAACAACTGCTTTCAGACCTACTGATTCTCCTGGCAATATCTTTGGAATCAAAGCCTTAGTCCCAGACTTATTCAGCTGTACTCCCTCCATTTTCAAAAATCTGGCTTTTATCCTGGAATCCAGGAATTTCTCTGTACTCAGAACAGAATGTAAAGTTCGCTCGCCTGTATTTCGGATACATATCTGATAAGTAATTGTATCCCCCGGTCCTGCAAGAATACAGTCTGCTGTTTTTTCCACTGTAAAATCAGCTTTCAGAGGCTGGATCATTGTACTTATGACTCTTTCCTTTTTTACTGGCTCTGCTTCATTTTGGATATATGCCTGTACTTTTATTTCCATGACTCCTTCTTCAGATTCCCCAGATTGCAGCCAGAAGATCAGTTCCTGTGTCTGGCCTGCTGCAAGTTTTCCCAGCACTGCCTGACTGTTCTCGTCAATAATAAAGTGCTCCTGACTTTGCTGCCAATGAACAGAATAATCCTTCGCCTGTACCTGCAGGACCAGATTTTCTATTTCTCTTTCTCCAGTATTACACAAAAGGACATGATAATATACGATTTCCCCTGCTTTGGGATTTTCTTTTTCCTGGCTAAGTTCCATAGAAAAATCCAATTTTCCGGCCCGTGCCAAAAGCTCAGGACCTTTACTTTGTATCAGTAGTTTCCTGGATTCTTCTCCTGAAAACAGATTAGTTTCCACTTCCTCCACAACAGACGCATAAAGACCCGATGCCTGCTCACCATTTAAATTCACAGTAAGCGGGCTATCCTGAAATACGGGAAATAAGGTTTTTGTTTCTGCATACCTGTATTCTTCTCGCAGTGTAACAGGGATAGAAATAATTACATGATCCTGCTCCAGATCTGCTTCTGTAAAGGTGTAATACAATTTTGAGATCGTAGTCTCAATACCTATCTGAGTGATCACTGGGATTTCTTCTGTATATATTCCATAAGGCAGACCACTCCCTGTCTGATCCAATATGAAATACTCTGAAAGATATGTAGAAAAGCACAGCGTCCTCTGCAATTCCTCGTTTTCATTTTGTAAGTTCTCGTTTCTGTCCTGGCTTGACATCTCATTACGATCTGTTTCCTCTGTACCTACGTAGTTTTCTTCTCCAATCCCTGTTCCAATAACATTTTCTCCTGCTATTCCTCCTGTATTTTCTGTTCCCTCTATTATTTCTGTTTCCTCTGTAATTTCTGTTATCTCGTCATTTTCTTCTGCTATTTTCTCTGCAGTTTCTGTTACCGTATCATTTTCCTGTATTTCTGCACCATTTTCTTCAATAGGCTGCTCTTCCGTAACTTCCGTTCCTGTTTCACTGCACTGGCTCAAAAATATATCTGTATCCATCTTTGTCTGTACTTCTCTTTTTTGTATTTCTTCTTTCCATTGTGACAGGCCATTAAAATTAATCTCAATGATTCCTTTATAGTTTTCTTCATCTGTCCATACAGCCCTTTGTTCTATCCTTATAGTTTCTCTTTCATTTATATTAAATTCATTTTCACTGGCTGATACAAAAGCAGCCGACAGCAAAATTTCTCCCAGAATAGTACCAGCCAGAATAATCCCCACATTTTCATTTACAATCCTTCTGGACATTCTCCTGATGTAACTTTTATTAACGCTTTTCTTTTTTCTAAATTCTTTTGGCGTATACTTCTTCATGTTGATTTTCTTCATACTTTTCAAACCTCCTATCTTTTCATGTTTATCCATGTATCACAGTTACAATAATTCTATAACGCATCCTTGCGGAGCGAAAAAAAACAGACAGATCCCTCCTCTCGCATGGAATCCCCCTGTTCCCACAAAGTCAGCTCTTTGACCCATATTTTACGATGTACTAATACAGTGAATATTAAGTAACTGCCATATTGACTTGACTTAGTTTTCGCTGTACCTGCTTAAAACTGTATATGCTTACTGGATATCGCATCGACAGGATGCCTGAAAAAAAAGAAATGCAGCCTTATGATCTGCTGTCAAGATAGATTGTTCCTACTGTATCACAACCTATTTCCAAATACAAGAGGGTATAAAAATTATAATCCTTCTTTAATTTTTCTTTATAAACTTTCGATTTCTTTTATAAATACGACACACTTTACACACAATTGCCATATATAATATGTCTTGGATAGATGAAATACCACTC
>CABSEO010000289.1 GCA_902476665.1 uncultured Emergencia sp. | reverse complement strand
CGGTCTCTGATTGCCATAGGGCAAAGGAAAGCGGAACTGTTTTTCAGCTCCTGCAAAATGACTGGATGTCACTGCCAGCGCATAATTGCCCGCACCGCCGCACAGGGCCATGGATGCCAGAAGCAGGGATTCTCCAATGGTGGAACAGGCCCCATACACACCGAAAACCGGCCGCTCCAGCTCAATAAGTCCAAATGACGTGGCAATAAGCTGCCCCAATAGATCTCCGGCAAAAAGAAAATCCAGTTGTTCTTTGGATAAACCGGCCTTTTTAATCGCTTTCTCTGCCGCCACCAACTGCATGGTACTCTCTGCCTGCTCCCATGTCTCCATGCCAAACTTCGGGTCTTTCTCCACATGGTCAAAATACTGTCCAAGAGGTCCCTGTCCCTCTTTCTCCCCTACAACAGAAGAAGCCGCCAGAATCACCGGCGACTTCTCAAAAATCATTGAATTATTGCCAACTTTCTGAATCATACATAAGCCTCCACGTAGAATGTGTCTTTGATATCAGTATGAATCAAAAAGTAAATATTATTCCTGACAACAAACTCTGCCTGTAATTGTAAAACCTCCGCTGCTGTGATATGATAATTACATTGAAACCATCATCGAATTCGATTATTTTTCAGAAAGGAGCTGGCATGATGCAAACATTCAATATTCCTGTTGGTATTTCTGACTTTTCAGAAATCCGTCAAAACGGATATTACTACGTTGATAAAACCGGCCTGATTGCCGAATTATTAAACAACTCTGCTGCAAAAGTCACCCTCATTACAAGGCCCCGCCGCTTTGGCAAAACCCTTGGCATGAGCATGCTGGCTGCTTTCTTCGATATTCATAAAAACAGTGACACTTTATTTGAAGGACTTGAAATTTCCAAAGATACTGCGTCCTGCCAGAAATGGATGAATCAATATCCCACACTCTTTCTGACTTTCAAAGATGTGGATGGGCTGAATTTTGATGACGCATACGGTCAGCTTGCTGCCCAGATTGCTGATTTATACAAAGAACATGCATATTTGCTTGATTGTCCGATTATAGACAGCGATGATAAACAGATTTTTCTTGAATTGAAAGCAGGCACTGCCGGCAAAATTCACCTCAGCCGTTCTCTGGTTCTGCTGATGCGCATGATGAAAACATATTATCACAAACCGGTTATTCTTTTACTGGACGAATACGATGTTCCACTTGCAAAAGCCAGCAGCCATGGGTATTATACCGAAATGCTCAGCCTGATTAAAACGCTTCTGAGCACCGCACTCAAAGATAACCCCAATCTCTGCTTTTCTGTGATTACCGGTTGCCTCAAAATTGCAAAGGAAAGCATTTTTACAGGCACTAATAATTTTGTATCCGACACCATCAGTCATTCCCGCCTGAATGAATATTTCGGTTTTACTGAAAATGATGTCAATACGCTTCTCAAAAAAGCACATGCAGAAATACATGCTTCACAGGTAAAATACTGGTACGACGGGTACCGTTTCGGAGATTTTGACGTCTACTGTCCATGGGATGTGATGAATTACCTCCGAGATTTGCAGATAAATCCTCAAGCTCACCCATCCAGCTACTGGAAGAACACCAGTGATAATGCTATTATTCGTTCTTTTATTGATTATGCAGGCAATACCATCACCAAAAAGCTTGAAAAACTGCTCTCCGGTGAATATATCCTCCAGCACATCGATGAAAATCTGACTTATGATTATCTCCATTCTTCCGAAGATAATCTGTGGAGTATTCTTTACCTGACAGGTTATCTGACCAGAGCCGATAACGTACAGCTTTCCGCCCCTCAGACGGACGGTGTCTATGCGCTGAAAATTCCAAACGCTGAAATTCGTGAAATCTTTGAGACTACCGTTATCAAATGGTTTGACGACAGTGCCCGAACCTGGAACAGACAGGCATTGTTTCAGGCTGTCTGGAATACAGACTGTTCCCGAATCACTGATGAAATGACCAAACTTCTGCGTAAAACCATCAGTTACCATGATTATCTCGAAGATTATTACCACGCTTTTCTGGCAGGTATCTTTGCAGGAGCCGGTTATATCGTTGAATCCAATAAGGAACATGGTGAAGGCCGCAGTGATGTTGTGGTCTATGATACTGAAAACAGCCGCGTTGCCGTCTTCGAAGCAAAGTACTCAAAATCTCTTGAGCAGATGGAATCAGATTGTGACGCTGCTCTGCAGCAGATTGAAGAGAAAATGTATGCCCGTGAATATGAAGATGAATACGACCACATTTTATGTTATGGTATTGCCTTTTATAAGAAACGCTGTCTGGTTAAGACTATCTAAAAGCTGCCCCATAATAAGGCTGCATATTTTGAACTTCTGAACGCAAAAACATCCTAAGTAGATTTTATTTATTTGCCTTGTCTACTTAGGATGTTTGTTTATTTTCCATTGATATTCTTATTATATTATATTTTGGCGTTTACTAATGCACAGTGCTTAGAATTTCTGCCGACTTTATTAATGTATCCTTTTGTTCTTCAACATAAGGATGTATTTCTCCCCAGATGTCATACCAGTCCAGACAGGTCTTATACCATTTATTTAATATCTCTGCCTCCTGACCCTCAGCATTTACATTATTTTCTTCTGTATATGATATATTTTCCATAGCATCCGTCTCTGCCTGCCCAGATTCCATATATACCTTCACAGAATTATCATCCGATATCTCGTCTTCACCGGTATATACCTGCTCTATCCACTTTTTCCACTCATCCTGCTTCGTTTTCTTCACCGAATGATAATAATTCTCCACTTTCTCAGCCGCATCTGCCATAGCTTCTGCTGCCAATCTTAACTGCCAGTCGAGAAAGGCCTGGTCTGTGGACAGTTCATGTCCAAGCAGTGTAGCGCCCTTCGGTACATTTTTCAAGCCCGCAATGAGGGCCTGGTCCTCGGCGCTCATCTGTCCCAGGACAACGGCGGCGTCTTCTTCTGAAACACCGGCAGCCCGGTATTGTTTCATCCGCTCCAGCCGTTCCATATAATGCCTGTATCCAAATGGGTAATAGGATACCTGACCGTTCTCAAAAATCAGCAGCGCATCCGCCACCTGTTCAATGAAATAACGGTCATGGGAAATAAAGAGCATGGTGCCTTTGTAAACTCTAAAAGCAGATTCCAGGGTTTCTCTGGCCGGAATATCCATATGATTGGTAGGCTCGTCCAGCATCAGGAAGTTCGGCCGTTTTTCAAGGATTTCTGCCAGTACGAGCCGGGCTTTCTCACCGCCGGAAAGGTCGCTGACCGTTTTCTGCACATCAGCCCCTTCAAAAAGCCATGCTGCCAGTTCATTC
>CABSEO010000288.1 GCA_902476665.1 uncultured Emergencia sp. | reverse complement strand
GCTAAGAGCTCTCTTTCACTAGAGGTTAAAAATTCTTTCTGCTGTTTTGTTAACATTACTCTTGAAAACTGATTAAGCTCCTGATGCATCGTCAACATTTCCTGCCAATCAATCATAGTATCCTCGTATCTTCCTTTAAACAAATTAACATTGTTAATTATATAAAGGCTTATGTGGTTTGTCAATACTAAAAACTCAGAGAAAACGATATTAGAGACTATGATATAGAAGGGCTTCTTCAAAATTAAGGTTGAGGGATAAATTACACTGTTTAAAAACGTTCTTTTTACAGAAACAATGGTATTTCCGCATCTCAAAGTCAGTTCAGCTGCTATGCAGCGGAGGTACATTAAATCTTGCAATAAAAGCTTTTCTGAACGTAAAACCGATAAGGCAAACCCTATGCTTTTTCCTCTAAAACCACCCTTTAAGGGCGTAGCGTTCCAAAGAGAAATGCTGTTTGTTCAGACCATCCTTTCTTTTTTGTTCCTTGTCCTTGCTGAAAATATGCCAAACACTTATGTAAAGTCCAATTCACCAAGAACTTTTATTATTTACATGGACTTTTCACAGCCAAATGTCTTGTAGTATTTTTGATTTTTATTTTTCTGGGAACTTTCGACGTGCTAAAAAATCTTTCTGAAGAGAAAATGGGACTGATCTGTAAAAGAACAATCAGCCTGGTGGTGGAGAATGGCAGGTAGGCATATTGTCAGGAGGCATTGGAAGAAAGCTTTGCAGACTGGTGGAATATATTGATTTGAAAAGATGCTTGTGATAAGATGATACTATAAAAATAAATATTCTGAATATGGTTTATGCTTCAGAAAGGGTTAAGGGTGAATATGATGTTAGAGAAAGAGTTTCTGAAAAAAAGAATCAGTTTGTCTCTTATGATTGCGGTATTTCTCATACTGGCTTTTTGCGCATCCTTTGCGCCTTGGTTTAATATCGGCTATGACATGTCATCAGTCTGGGGACTTACGGCAATGATAGAGGGGTATCTGATTATTCCTTTTATTTTTGCTGTTGCTTTTATGATGCTGTATCAGGCAGAAAAAAAGCTTCGCTATGGAATCCTGACGGAGGTTTCATTTTTCGTATTATTTGGATTGTACTTTCGTTCCCTTGTGAAATTCGAAATGTTTTATCAGCCGGCTCTGGGGCCGGATTTTCAGACTGGTTTAGATTACGGAATTTCCAGTTCAAAAGTCTTTTTCTGGATTTCAGCCGCTTTTACTGCCGTCGCATTTATCATCTTTCAGTTCAGCTTTTTTAGCCGGAAAAAGTAGAGCCTGAAGAAGGTATCATTCAACCCAATTGAATGATACCTTCTTTATTTGTTCTGTAAATTTCTTGTATTCTGCGGAAAATAACAGTTTGCTGAGAATGTTGCCTCGTGCGGGTTGAGTCAGTTAACCAGAATTATCTTTTTTAGTAAAAATGAGTATATGGATTCGGAGCAATAAGCTGGTTATACAGTTGAAAACAACCCTAATTTTCCATATTTTTAACCAGAGTGGCCTTAAAATACGAAATTGAGTATAAACGTTTATACTCAAACTTAATGGGTTTTAATTTTCTGGTTAACAAATTTTTATATTTATACTCAAGCCGGTACTTTTTTCGGATCCTGGTTAATTATAAAGCATGCAGTTGCAGAACAGGCGTTGTGATTCTTCTGGATAAATGTTGCGGCAGATAAAGTCCGCCATTTTTAGAAATTGTGAGAAGTTCACAAAAAAATACAAAAAAATTGTGCAAAAACACTTGAATTTAAAAAAAACCTGTGTTACACTAACAACATCAAATTTATGAAAGGGTCAATTTGCTATGAGAAACTTCTACTATGCAGCAGAATATTTTTATTTTAGCTTTTTCTTTAACAACAATGAAAAGGCCGGTTTTGCTGCACAGAAAAGTTTTGAGTAATTGCTATAATGAAATCCTAAAATAATGACAAATTACTTGAAAAACTCCGCAGTCAATCCGGCTGGCGGAGTTTTTTCAATTTGAACAGCAAAGTATGGAGGTAGAAAGATGATAACAGTACTGAAGCCGGGCACCGGTGAGGAACAGAGAGAACAGTTAATTCAGTGGTTTGAAGAGCAGGGCGTGCAGGTTCACTCCTATATCGGAGAAAACGGGATGGCAGTTCTCGGACTCATCGGGGACACTCGGAACATCGATGTAGAGATGCTGGAGCTTCTGGATATCGTGGAACGAGTTGCACCGATTTCAGATCCGTTCAAAAGCGCCAACAGACAGTTTCATCCTGAGGATTCCGTCATTGATGTGGCGGGCGCAAAATGCGGTGGTGGCCATTTTGCAGTAATTGCAGGCCCCTGCTCTGTAGAAAATCCTGAGCAGATCAAAGAGGTTGCAGAAGGAGTCAAGGCAGCAGGCGCCACCATGCTGAGAGGAGGAGCCTTCAAGCCGAGAACTTCTCCTTACGACTTCCAGGGGATGAAGGCGGAAGGCATTGAGCTTCTGCTGGAGGCGAAAAAAGAAACGGGGCTTCCCATTGTAACAGAAATCATGAACGCAAATCATCTGCCTTTGTTTGAAGATGTGGATGTTATTCAGGTAGGTGCCAGAAATATGCAGAACTTTGAGCTTCTCAAAGAACTGGGAAAAACCAAAAAGACAATTCTGTTAAAGAGAGGTCTGGCAAACACACTGAAAGAACTGCTTATGAGTGCTGAGTACATTATGGCCGGCGGAAATGAAAACATCATTCTTTGTGAAAGAGGCATACGTACTTTTGAAACATACACCAGAAACACACTGGATCTGTCGGCTGTTCCGGTACTGCACAATCTGACGCATTTACCTGTGGTCATCGACCCGAGCCATGCCACTGGTCATGCAAATCTGGTAAAACCCATGGCTCTGGCAGCTACAGCCTGCGGCGCCGACGGTCTGATGATCGAAGTTCACAACAATCCGGCAAAAGCACTCTGTGACGGCCCGCAGTCACTGACTCCGGCACAGTTTGCAGATGTGATGGACACTGTAAGAAAGATCAGAGAGGTGATCTGATGAAAATAGGAATTGTGGGACTGGGTCTTATTGGAGGTTCTCTGGCAAAGGCTTATAAGAGAGCCGGGGCCACAGTCTTTGGAATAGATAAAGACAGGCTGATTACAGCATTTGCAAAGCTGGCGGAGGCCATAGACGATGAGCTGAGTATAGAAAGGTTTGAAGAATGTGATCTGATACTGCTGGCAATTCCTCCGGTTCCTGCGGCAAAATGGCTTGAAGAGAATGCGCCTGCCATGCCGAAAGACACTTTGATTATAGACTGCTGCGGCACCAAGCGTGTTATCTGCGAAGCTGGA
>CABSEO010000287.1 GCA_902476665.1 uncultured Emergencia sp. | reverse complement strand
CAATTTGAGATTCATAACCTTCCTTTCCGTGTTTTTTTATCTCATTTTTAGACAATCCTTGCAGATTCTTTCTTTACAGATTTAAAACATGCAAAAAAACACCGAATTGATAATTCCAATTCGATGTTTTCATCCACATTCCTTATTTATAAATCAGTATCCACAGTCAGCTGAATCTAACAGAGAAACTTTGATTTTATGTACTAACTGTTCTCTTTCTCAGCCTGCGTGAGATAATCGGTATCATCCTGCTTCCTGCGAGGTACAAAATTATTTACAATGCTCTTTTTTCCGCGGCCTTTTACATAAAAATAACCAAAAACAGAGAAAACTACAGCCCCAATAAAGTTGACAATCAAGTCCTTCATGGTATCGATCAGACCGACATCCAGATACCCTCCAAGCCCCAGACTCTCTCCGTTAACAAGCACATCCGTGATCCCTCCGATATGGTATGGCACATTATGTCCCTGAGGATCCAGCATAACAGAATTGATCTGATGGATTACAGTATCTTTCTGCATATCCATGCCGAAACACTGATCCATGGCAAATTCAAAAAACTCCCAGAGTACACCGATGGTCATAGAAAAGCAGAAAGCCACCAATGCCAGAAACAGCGGGGAAAGATTGAAACTGTATCGCTTGCTCCTGTTAAGCAGATCAATCATAGAAAAGCCTACAGCCGCTGCCAGAAACCCGTTCAAAGTGTGCATCATAGTATCCCAGTTAGGTATTCTTATATAAAACTCTCCGATTTCTCCAAGAATCTCTGCGGAAAAGATGAACAGCAGTATAATAATTTCGAGAGTTTTTGGCAATTCAACCCGAAATTCCACCTGAATAAAGCTGGGAACCAGCATCAGCAGCAGTGTGAAACCACATAGAAATACATTCTCATAATTTCGATTCAGTACCTGCAGTACCATGACCACAACTACCATCGCTCTCAGGCAGGAAAACACAATAAAAGTGCTTCTGTGTTCTCTCAGTTCTTTTCTCATCGCCTGATGCATAATACGGAATCTTCTTCTGATTCTCTCCATATGTTTTTCCTCCATCCTTTTTACCGCAGGAAAGCTACTCGCTTTTCTTCTCCAGGTTAACCAGAACAACTGCAGAAATAGACAGAACCATCCCTGCCGCAGCTACCGGACTTGGAACCTCTCCAAAAAGAACCAGCCCCACTACAATGGCCATAACAGGCTCAACAGAGGCCATCACTGATGCCTTTCCATTATCTATGTATTTCATTCCTATATTGTACAGAAGATTCGGAAGGGCAGTGGATACTAAGCCGATTCCAAGAAACAGCAGAATTGGTACAGTTCCTCCGATTTCAATGCCTTCTGCCACTCTATGAAAGTCTGTAAGGAAAGCGCCGCCAATAGCAGCGATTAGAAAGGTGTAAAACTGGGCTGTCAGCGGATGATAACCGTAATTCACCGCATATCTGAGAAAAATAGTATAGCAGGCATATCCTATTCCGGAACACAGTCCAATAAAAATTCCCTTTGTTGTAAGTACAGCACTTCCGTCAAACACACCACTGACCAGCATGCATCCGGTAAAAGCCATAATCAGTGAAACAATTTTACGTCTGGTGATAGATTCATGAAACAAAACGGCAGAAAGCAGCATGACAAAAATAGGTGCAGTATACAAAAGTACCGCGGCCACCGATAATGACGCTGCCTTCATCGTAAGGAAGTAGCAGAAATTGAAGAATGTAATTCCTACGACTCCTGTTCCAAAGAAACACCACAAGTGTTTCGGATTCACACGAAACAGGCTTCTGTCACGAATCAAAATGGCCATGCCCAGTAAAACAAGACAGACAATAGATCTCATTTCTACAATTTCCATAGATTCAATGCCAAAAGCATTGAGATTTCTGACAAACACACCCAGGCAGCCCCAACAGGTTCCTGCAGCCAGAATCAGTAAAGATGCGTACTTTTTCAAATGATTTCCTCCTTTATTTTTCCCACAGTTTACGGGCAGCGTCGAAAAGTTCCTGTGTTTCTGCTTCAGTCAGTTTCATTCGTACGCAGATCTGTTCCAACACTTGCTTCTCAAATACAAAATTTTCTTCCGTGCACAGTCTGGTGAAATCATCCTTCCGGATCCCTGTCTGACTGAAACTCATTTCACCAGAAGAAACCTTTTTATCATAATATCTGAAAAAAATCTGTTTAAAATTCACGTTTCTATACCTTCTCTTTCTTTTAATTCCGGCTGAGACCGCTATTGCACAAAATCTCCCTCACCGCAGCTGTATCTATCTGAGAGGCTTTTCCTTTGACAGACAACACCAAATTCTGCAGACGAAAAATCTGATATGCAATATCCCGCAGCCGGCTCGGTGTCACCCTTTCATAAATGCGCCTGGTTTCCTCAATATCTCCGGAAAGCCACTGCATGATATGACCTTCATAGGCCCGTTGCCAGTTAAAGGCTTCCTTATCATCATAAACCATCCAGGCATTGTCAACATATTCCGGAAGCACATACTGCAGTCTCTCGGCAAAGCTCTCTTCGTCGTTAAGAGATGACAGTTTTTTCGCAACCAGTTCAACTGAAGGAAGCAAATTTTTTTTGTCAATCTCATAAGTAAAATATACCCTTCCGCCGTTACTGTATTTTTCAAGTACAGATGAAATACTGTAAATCCATCCCCGTTTTTCAGAAAGCTCCTGATGAATCAGACCATTCTCTCCGGAAAAGAGAATATCATAAAGCAGATTCAGTTCTGCACCCAGACAATCTTCTTCTGTAATGTCAAAAGAAAACTGAACCAGAGAATAAGTGCTGTTCTTTACATGCACAGTCAAAGGTCTGCATCCGAAATCCGGCGGTAGAGAAATACGGTTACTGCGACTTCCGGTAACAGAAGTACATATTCCTGTATTTCCGCTGTTCTTTCCTGCACCTGCTCCATCAGCTCTGCTTCTAAGAAACTCCATCTGTTCCTGTGTCACATTTCCCGTAACATAGAAAAAAGCATTGCCCCCCTGAAGAATTTCACTGCGGTATGCTTCCGCACGCTTTGCAGAAAACCTGCTGATATTCCCTTTTGTTCCTAAAATAGTATTTTTTACAGGAGTGCTCTGCCAGGCAAAAGTTCCCGCAAAGTAATCAAGACTCTTAAACTCTTCAGCTTCCCGAATTTCTGCTTTTACCCGCTGCTGTTCCGTTTTAAAGTCTTCTTTGGTCAGTAACAGAGGATTAAAAACCCGCAGCAGAATTTCAGCCGCTTCTTCAAAGTGTTCCGGCGCTCCCACAATATACAGCTGTATCAGTTCTTTATAAGTTGCACCATTGAAGTACAGCCCCAGTTTGTCCAGTATCTGATACATTTTTCCGTCCATCTGCCGATTGATACTGCGAAAAATCAAGTGCTC